>NZ_JBBPCC010000010.1:0-266738 GCF_038070315.1 Paenibacillus filicis
GCACGGATATCTTTTTTGGTCCAAAATTTCTCGGTCATCTTGGTTTCCTCCGAATCGAGTTTTCTATGATGTCAGTATGCCCAACTTTTCTCGATTTCAAAGGTTCCACGTTCTATTTTACAGACCCGAAACAGCCCGACTTGGCTGTTTTTTTGTTAATAATATGGGCAAATTACGATAATCAACAGACTTAAGCGTATTTTGATATGAACTTAAGATTTGGCGTATTCGGCAAGTGAAATGTCGTCCTCTGCTAGTTACAGATGTGGCATTGAGGCAGTACTATAACAGTTGTCCCCTCAATAAGGCAGAACACCTGATAAACATCCAAACTAGTGGAACAATAAGCAGCTAAAGGAGGACCGTCTTATGAAGTCTCCTACCTCTGACCGGATTAAAATCCCGCCGGGATTTTGGACAGGACTACATCAATTAGGGATTGCCGCCCATGATGTCGCTCGCCAAGCAAAATTGCCGCTCACCATGATTACGGATCCCGTAGTCACAACCGCCCAATATTTCGCGATCTGGCAGGCTTATTCCGATCTCATGGGTGACACGGCCCAAGGAATCATCAAACTGGTGACCGTCTTTGAAACCGCGCAGTACCCGCCGTCCGTCTTAGCGACTTACCACGCTCGTGACTATCGCGACGCACTAAAGCGAATGGCTCGGTATAAACAAATGTGCCCCCCTGAAAGCTTGCGTATCATCGAGGAGGGAGAGCACTGTGCCATAGAACTGGAATGGCTGCATACCGAGCAACCCGGCCCCCCTATGCTGGTTGGTATTACGCTAGCCTGCCTTCTGGAGCTTGGTCGCCGTGGCACGGGTCAACCTTTGACGGCACAGTTCGTCGAATTTTCGCACTCCATGGGCGATGTACAGGCCCTTGAAGCGTACTTCGGCTGCCGCATCCTGACGGGTGCAACAACCAACAGGTTGACGCTGCATCGAACGGATCTGGATCGCTCCTTCATCTCGTACAACGAAGAACTGCTGGAGATCCTGACGCCCGCTCTAGACCAATCGCTCCATCAACAGCCGCACAGCCGCTCCATTACCGGGATGGTCAAATGGATCATCAAGCGCAGCCTCACAGGAGGGCGCCCCGATATTCAGACGGTTGCGAAGGAATTGGGGATGAGTGATCGGACCTTGCAACGGAGACTGACTGACGCAAACACGAGCTTCAAGCACCTGTTGACACAAGCTAGACATGAGCAGGCACGAGAGTACTTGACAGATCCCTCGTTTGATATTAAAGAAGTGGCTTTCTTGATTGGGTATGAAGACCAGAACTCGTTCTACCGTGCCTTCCGCTCTTGGGAGGGGGATACTCCTGCGAATTGGCGCACGGAACATCTCCATTCTACAGAGAGCAAATGATTACTAAGTAAGTTAAAAGGGGCCATAAATAATGGATATGGGATTAAATCATAAAACAGCTTTGGTTACAGGATCAACGAAGGGGATAGGTAAAGCCATTGCCATCGAACTTGCCAGAGAAGGCGTGAACGTACTCATTAATGGGAGAAATGATGAAGAGGTTGAACGAACGGTACGTGAAATAAAGTCAGATTTCCCGGCTACCTCTCCTCAGAATGCTGCAGCCGATATTGTGGACATTGGGCAAAGAGAGGCTTTATTCAAAAAATACCCCCATATTGATATTTTAGTCAACAATATGGGCGTTTATGAAATTATGCAATATGCGGACATTGACGATGCAGTATGGGAAACATACTTCCGTACCAATGTGCTTGCAGCAAACGGACTATCTAAATTTTATTTGCCTAACATGCTGAAAAATGATTATGGCCGCATTATCTTTATTGCGAGTGAAGAAGCCATGATGCCTTCGGGACAAATGCCTCAGTATGCTATGACCAAATCCATGCTATTATCATTGTCAAAAAGCTTATCGAAATTAACAGCAGGAACCGAAGTGACCGTCAATACGATCATGCCAGGCCCAACACTCTCCGAACATGTACACCAAATCATTGACGGGATCTACCCTGATGAAACTATGACGTTCTCCGAAAAAGAAAAAACATTTATGACTACAAACCTGCCTCAATCTGAAATACAGCGATTTATCAAGCCCATTGAAATCGGTAGACTAGCTGCATTCGTATGTAGTCCTTATGCATCCGCATTTAAAGGCTCTCCAATCCGTATGGATGGGGGAATGGTGCCGACTATTTTTTAATATGATGGGCCGGCTGGCTGTCGAGACTTTCTCGACAGCCTAAGGGCTGTCATTCAATCAAGCTCGTACTTTGCATAGGATAAATCCCAAAAATCATCCATAGCATTGCCTTCCGATTTATTGAAAATTTCCTTTCCAATGATCTGGAGAATAATATCTTCGCCCCACGTGTCCGCTGCTTGTATCCCCTTGGATGATAAATATTTAATTCCTTCTGCAGCCCCTTTAACCTCCGTTTTTAAACCGCCTTTTTTAAGAAGGCCGTAATGATAATCCCTATAAATCAAGGATTCTGATATCCAAAATGTTTTGACTTTGAACTTTTTTGATGCTTCAAGCGGAAAGCTCTGATCAAAAATAAATCGAGCATTTGTATCGAAAATAATCGTCCATGGGTTTACATATCCAACACCAAGAGCCGATTCCATCGTTACAGATGTGATTTCCTCAAAATGTAGTCCTTCTTCCGATCTGTACAAAACATCCAAGTAAGTATCCTTTTCAACGGTAGAAAGATCCGCCTTTATACATAGCAAACCAATATTCCACGCCATCTTAATCACCTCTTTAAAGAATTGAGTAGTTTTTATAGCAGATAAATATTTATATCGGTAAATGAAATCAATTTTTTTCAATTAATTACCTGATTTTACTGAAGTTTAATTAAATGCTGCATAGATCCGACGTGTTCCGCGGACCTATAAGCCCGAAAGGTGAACCTGCGAGCTACGAGAAGCAGGTCGGAGGGGATTGTAATGCTTGCTTGGTAGCACGATCATCAGGTGGATTAAAGTCCAGATGAGCACCAAAACAGAGGGGTATACTGAATTTTTTAATCAAAATTATGATTGAAATTTTCATAATTATGCGCTATATTGAAAGCACATATCCCATGAGAGGATGAAAACTATGGGACAATATGGCGTGTTGACACATCCAGAAATCTCGGCACAGACTGAAGCGCTTCGCAGTGCCTGGGAGCAGTTGGATGTGCAGAACAGCTGGATTGAGGAATATTTAAGCAATGATTCATACCATGAGGTCATCTTCATCGGTTCAGGCTCTTCTTATTATCAAGCTCAAAGGATGAACCGCGCAACTTGACACAGGTCGTCAAGATTGACTAACACGTTAAACCGATTTCTGAGCTGGAGGCGATCGTCTGCAACGTACGATTTCCTGCAGAACTGCAGGAGGTTTGCAAGCGCCGAAGGCTTTACGTTTCATATTAGTCGGTGACAACTTGAAAATGAGACGTTAACATAACTTTCGGGCGCTTGGCGAGCCGGTCATTGCGACCGGACTTATCTCCGGACTGAACGGACAAATGATCAGCAGCGGGCTGACGCAGGAAGGGATCCAACATCAATTCGTAACTGCTTCGTTGGGTGAGTCCCGCACCTGCCTGAATATTATAAATGAAGGCAGCGGCGAATAGCTGGAGGCGCTGGAAGCCGGTTTGCAAGTAAACGAATCCGATTGCCGCCGTATCATCGAGCAGATCCAGGAGCTTGCCGACACATCGTCGGTCATCATCATGTCCGGCAGCGTACCGGCCGGGGGCGGCGCAGACTTGTATCGCTGTATGATTGAAGCGATCAAGCCAAGCGGTGTCCCTGTTACTCTAGATACTAGCGGCGAAGCGCTAATGCTTGGTATCCAAGCCGGACCGTTCATGATCAAGCCGAACAAGGAAGAAATCGCCAAGCTCGCAGCGGACAGCGGCCTTGTGCCTGAAGCGGATAGTAGCATTGAGGAGCAGTTGGTAGCGACCATTCGTCACTTGGTCCAAAGCAAGAACATCCTCTGCGTAGCCGTATCGCTTGGCGAACAAGGCGCAATGGTCGGATTCGGTGACAAGATCTATACCGTCAGCGCGGCCAAAGTCGAAGCAGTAAACCCTGTAGGCAGCGGTGATTCATTCGTTGCAGGTTTTGCCGCAGCGCTGCATCGCGGCTACGATATTATCCGCTCATTACAGCTGGCCTCGGCTTGCGGTGCTTCGAAACACAACCACTCCCGGATAGACTTTAGCCTGAAGCCTCCCGGGTGCATTCTTAATCCTTAGTGAGAGGGGATCATACATTTGAGACTCGGCGTTATAGGATATGGCCATCGCATTAGCCATATGATCGGTGAAATCATTAAACAGGATCCGTCCTGCAATGTCGCTGCCATCGTTGACGTACGCAAGGATGTTATTGGGGAGGAACAGCTTCGGGACGGCAGAGACACCGTTCAATATTATACCGAGCCGGAGGAAATGCTGGAATCCGGCCAGATCGACGGAGTACTAATCGGCACCCGCTGCTCTCTCCATACCTCCATGGCGTTAAAGGTCATGAAGAGCGGACTTCCGCTATTTCTGGAGAAGCCCGTTGCGACTACCGCCAGGGATTTGTACAGATTAAAGGCTGGGTATGAACAGGCGAAGGCGGGTGTCATCGTCTCATTCCCCTTGCGGCTAACCAGCCTCGTAGAGCTTGTCAAAGATATTGTCGACTCTGGCAAGATTGGAACAGTTGAACATATTCAAGCGGTAAACAATGTCCCATACGGAAGCGTTTACTTTCAGAGTTGGTACCGTGATGAGAACGAGACCGGCGGTCTATTTTTGCAAAAAGCCACACATGATTTTGATTATATTAATGCCATTGTCAAACAACAGCCTAAAGTCGTATCCGCGATGATATCCAAACAAATCTTCAAGGGTAGCAAGACTGCTGGCCTTCGCTGTGTCGATTGCGGCGAAAATCGCACATGTCCCGAGAGCACTGCATTCCGAACCGATGGGATGAAGGAAGCATGGCCGTTCTGCTGCTTTGCTGAAGACACAGGCAACGAGGATTCCGGCAGCGCGCTGGTGAGGTATGAGTCAGGCATGCATCTCTCTTACTCGCAGAACTTCTTTGCACGCAGAGGAGCACAGGCACGCGGGGCACGGTTTCTGGGTTACAAGGGAACGGTTGAGTTCGACTTCTATACCGGCATCGTCAAAGTTTATATGCACCATACACCACGCATAGAAACCTATGAGCTATTTGCGGGTGACAATCATTTCGGAGGCGATGCGGCGCTCGCACGCAATTTCATTGAGATGATGCAGAGCGGCGCGCCTTCCCTCTCTACCCTTGATGACGGCCTCACGAGCGCATTTATGTGCCTAGCTGCAAAATATTCATCCGAAACTGGTGCCTTTCAGTCCCTGGAGTGGTCCAATAAGCTGGAAATGACGGAGTTGAACTACTGTCAATAGATTGGGCATATAGTATCGAAAATTACGCTGCACTTGCCTAGAAATAGACAAAGTGCAAACTGGCTTTCCAATTTTATATGATTAATGGTTAATTTGTTCCATCTGTTAGACGACAAGAACATACACGTTTAAAAGCCGCATACTTGCGGCTTTTTGTATTGGATTTAATGCCTAGATCCACTCATAACTCCAGTCTGCATCCGTATTTACATCAGACAGTTATCTGAAATGAATTATTACTAAAATCAAGCGAGACGGACTTTCTGAAAACGAAGTTCATAAAATCCCTTTCTTGTATGAAAGATGGTAAATATTTTTCAGGTAAAGTAAATCTTGTTTCTTTTTTTTGTGTGAAGGATGATTTACGATCAATTAAGAAGCTTTTTCCTATGATTGCATGCGTTATCATAATATTCCTTTAGTCGGATGAATCGTGGAATTCACGTTGCTCGAGGATGATCTGTGACTTGCGCAAACTTTCATTTGAAAAGGCTTACATTTCTTGAAGAGGTGATTGGCAGATACGTATAGGCTAAGCAAGGCATAGAAGACGGACCAGCTTCAAGTTTTCTGACGCCAGACTTTGTTCATCTTAAAGGAGGTAATGTAATGTTCAAAAAAATGATGTCATCCGTATCGGCCTTGGCGATTGCAACCACTCTCCTCTCATTTTATCCTGCAGAATCCAAAGCAGCACCAATCGGAGATGCCAACACCACGATCCTGGGACCGAATGTGTATGTATTCGATCCTTCGATGTCGTCCGCCGATATTACGAGCACGGCCGCTTCCATCTTCAGCACCCAAGAATCGAGTCAATTCGGAACTAACCGGTATGCGCTACTATTCAAGCCCGGTACTTACAATAATGTGGACGTGAAGGTAGGATTTTACACGCAAGTGTCCGGTCTGGGGCAAAATCCCGAAGATGTCAAAATCAATGGCGGCGTGAACACGGACGCCAAGTGGTGGAATGGCAATGCTACGCTTAATTTCTGGCGTTCCCTCGAAAACTTTAGCGTGAAGCCTGCAAACGGCACGATGCAATGGGCAGTAGCGCAAGCAACGACGTTAAGACGTATGCATATCCAGGGCAATGTGAATTTATTCGACTTCGACAAGAACTGGAATGCAGGCTGGGCCAGCGGCGGATACAACGCCGATACGATCGTGGACAATAAAATCGTTCCGGCCTCTCAACAGCAATGGTTCTCCCGGAACAGCCAGTATGCTTCGTGGTCTAATGGCGTGTGGAACATGGTATTCGTAGGGGACAGCCAGCCGCCGACCGGTAATTTCCCGAATCCGCCTTATACCGTCGTCGACCGTACGCCTGTCGTTCGGGAGAAGCCTTATCTGTATATCGATAACGCGGGCCAATATCAGGTTTTTGTGCCTTCTTTGCAGACAAATACCAAGGGTGTTACATGGGCAAACGGTTCGACTACGCCTGGAGAGTCCATCTCGATCGATCAATTCTATATCGCACGTCCGGAAACGGCTACGGCGGCAGCGATTAATAATGCCTTAAACCAGGGCAAGAACCTGCTGTTTACGCCGGGCATCTACCACTTGAACGATACGATTCGGGTAACGCGTGCCAATACCGTTGTACTGGGTCTTGGTTTCGCTACATTAATTCCCGATACGGGGAAAGCGATCATTTCCGTAGCCGACGTAGACGGAGTCAAAGTAGCCGGCTTGCTGATGGACGCGGGCGCGGTGCATTCTCCCGTACTTATGGAAGTGGGAACCCCGGGCAGCACGGTGAATCATTCGGCAAATCCAACTTCCCTCCAAGATCTGGTGTTCCGCATCGGCGGCGCCGTTGTCGGAAGCGCAGAAGTAGGTCTGCAGATCAACAGCAATAACGTCATCGGCGATCATTTCTGGATCTGGCGGGCCGATCACGGTGCCGGAGCGAGCTGGAACACCAATGTGAGCAAGAACGGACTGGTCGTTAACGGCAACGACGTTACGATCTATGGTTTATTTAATGAGCATCATGAAGAATACCAAACGCTGTGGAATGGTAACGGCGGTCGTGTTTACTTCTACCAATCTGAGATTCCTTATGATGTGCCCAATCAAGCGGACTGGATGAGCAGCAACGGAACGATTAACGGGTATGCCTCCTACAAGGTTGCGGATTCCGTAAATACACACGAAGCTTGGGGACTTGGCGTATACTCCTTCTTCCGAGATGCGGCCATCAAGCTGAACAGTGCTGTTGAGGTTCCGAATAAGCCGGGAATTAAAATTCATCACGCGACTTCTATCTGGCTGGCCGGTCAAGCGGGCAGCGAAATTACACATGTCGTCAACAATGTCGGCAACCGGGTGTATGCCAACTCGCCTAGCGACGCTATGCGGCAAACGGTGAGCGAATTCGTAGGTGGAGCCATCGATACCCAGCCTCCGACCGCACCGACGAATCTGAAGGCAACTGCCGCATCGGATAGCCAGATCAATCTGACCTGGACCGCTTCGACGGACGATTCATTTGTCAGCGGATA
Organism: Paenibacillus filicis; assembly: GCF_038070315.1. Classification (NCBI taxonomy): domain Bacteria; kingdom Bacillati; phylum Bacillota; class Bacilli; order Caryophanales; family Paenibacillaceae; genus Paenibacillus; species Paenibacillus filicis. Next base: position 7,988 of record NZ_JBBPCC010000010.1, read on the forward strand.
CGATATTTATCGCAATGGGGCGAAAATCGCCTCCAGCGTGTCCATTTCTTATGCCGATGCAGGCCTTGCCTCATCGACGATCTATACCTACTACGTGATAGCGCGGGACGGGGTGGGCAATGTCTCGGCACCGAGCAATACGGCTACGGAAACAACGAAGAGGACCCTCCTGGGCCGTGCGGGCTGGACGGTGGTTGCGACGCCTCCGGGAGCCGATCCGGCTGCCAATATGCTGGACGGCAGCCTATCTACCCGTTGGAGCACGAACAAAGCGATGGCTCCCGGCCAGAATTTTATCGTTGACATGAAGTCTGCCCAAGCCTTCAAAGGCGTTCAGATTGAAACGAGCAGTAATAACGATTATGCCCGCGGTTATGAAGTGTACGTATCTAACGATGGAACGACTTGGGGCAGCGCCGTAGCAAGCGGTACGGGATCAACCAAGATTATTGTGGAATTTGCTCCACAAACGGCCCGTTATATCAAGGTTGTGCAAACTGGTAGCGCTTCCAATTGGTGGTCTGTCTCCGAATTCAATGTGTACGCCGAAGACAAGGATACACAGGCGCCAACCGCTCCAACGAATGTAACGGCAACAGCTGTATCCGCCAATCAAATTAATCTGAGCTGGAACGCCTCTACAGACAATGTGGGTGTAACCGGATATGAGATTTACCGCAACGGTGCGAAGGCAGCTACCGTCACGACGGCAACTTACAGCGACATAGGCTTGTCGCCTTCGACAGCCTACGTCTATACGGTCAAAGCTTTGGATGCCGCCGGAAACGCTTCGGCAGCCAGCAATCCAGCCAGCGCGACGACACTGAATAACGGAGTGCCGACTGCGCTGGACCGGACAGGATGGTCCGTTGTTACCTCGCCTGTCACCGGTACGCCTGCGAATATACTGGATGGCAATTTGTCGACGCGCTGGACTTCGGGCAAGGCGATGGAGCCCGGACAATATATTGTAGTCGATATGAAGGGGATCAAGCAGTTCAATCGCGTTGTCATGAACTCGACAGGCAGCAACAATGACTACGCCCGCGGATTCGAGGTTTATGTATCGAATGACGGGACGACTTGGGGCAGCCCTCTGGCTAGCGGCACCGGCCTCGGTCCTGTCATCACGGTCGACTTGGCCCCGGCGAACGCTCGGTATATCAAAATCGTACAAACGGGAAGCTCCTCCAACTGGTGGTCTGTCCGGGAATTCAATGTGTATAACTAAACAACGTTGATGCAGGTTGGCGAATGGGGCGGGATCCCGTTCGCCAGCCTGAATATAAATTCGAGCGGGAGGTTATTCATGAATAGTTATACGGGCAGAGCCTGGTCCATACGCAGGTATGCAGCTATGCTGACTGTTCTATGCTTGGTGCTGAGCCTACTATCTACCATCATCACCGTTCCGGCGGCTAAGGCAGATGGCGACTATTTGCTTTCCGGGAACAGGCAGGTTTTTGCTTCCTCGATCAAAGGCAGCGCCGGACCGGAGAATGTAGTGGACGGAGACTTGACCACCCGCTGGGAAAGCGAGTGGGGCAAGGACCCTCAATGGATCTATATCGATCTGGGGGCAACTGCCTCGATCTCGCGCGTATTGCTCAAATGGGAGGGCGTTTATTCCAAGTCATTCCGGATTGAGGTTTCGGATAACGAATACACATGGACGCCCATTTACACCAATACCAATTTTGCGGGTGGCACGACCGATGCTCAGGTGACCGCTAGCGGCCGTTACGTGCGTATGTTCTCCGTCAACCGTGCGAAGCTCGGGTATGGCGTTTCTTTATACGAATTCGAGGTATATGGAACGGGGGGCTATAACCAGCCGCCTAAGCCGGCCGTCCCGAATGTAGCTTTGAACAAACCGGCCGTGGCCTCTACGGAAGATAGCAGTAATCCTAATCTGAAGCCCAAGGATTACTTGGCTACCAACGTCACCGACGGCAGCCTCTCGACACGTTGGTCTTCTCTGGTATCGGATCCGCAATGGGTGTATGTGGATCTGGGACAAACGACGCAGATCGGCAAAGTTCTGCTGCGGTGGGAGAAGGCTTTTGCCAGAGCTTATGACATCCAGGTATCCAACGATGCGCAGACCTGGACGACGGTTTACCGGGAATTACACGGTTCGGGCGGTAAGGATGAGATTTCCTTATACTCATCAGGCCGGTACGTCAGGATGAACGGCTTAGGTCGAGGTACGCAATACGGGTACTCGTTGTATGAATTCGAGGTTTATCCATACCGGGTGGGTGATCCTCAGCCCAGCTACACGATTCCCCCGGTTCCTGCGCCCTCCAAGGTTGACGTAGGGAAGGGAAGCTACGAGATTAACGACATTACGCAATTGGAGGCGGTGTATCCGAAAAACAAAACCGCCAATCTGAAATCTCCGATCCCCTCCAACGACTGGTGGCAGAACTTGCTGATCGCTCCGCTGGGCAACGGCACAGGCATCATCACCTTACCGCTGAAATCCCGCTATACGAAGGGCGGACTGGGCATCCTCAATCCCGGTGCTGGATTTGCCAATGGCAATGCAGGGGCTGTGAATGCTGACGGGGTATCCGATCTGTTCTTATCGGCTAGCAACCTGATGGAAACGAACTCCATCGAGGCGAAGGTCGACGGGTATGGGGATTATTCGGTCGACGTGATTCTAAGCGACGATAACACGCCCAAGCTGAAAACAACCTTCGTCAAAGGTTCTCCTTACTTGTACAACATCTTTGCCGACCCGAATTCGGCGGTTATTTATTCGACGGTGACGAGCAAGATTTTCGACGACAATAACAACGCCATCCTGACGGCGGACGGGGACACGGTGATCGGCGACCATATCGGGATCGAAGTCACCAACGTCGACAATGCGGTGACGCCTCGTACCTTTATTCGCTCGTATGGCATTTTCGCTCCGCCGGGAACGGAATTCAGCAAAGCGGGCAGCAAGATCAAGATGAAGCTGGGCGGCGGGGAGCATTATTTGTCCATTGCGGCCATGCCTTCGAATACAGATTTGAGCTACTATTACCAGCATGGGTACGCCTTCGTAAAGGATACGCAAGTTCAGTATAGCTATAATGTGCCTACGGCCACGGTGACCACGAACTTTAATTCGGTGACGGAGCTGAAGCGAGCCGGATTTTCGAGCGATACGCTGATGGCTATGCTGCCCCATCAATGGAAGATATCAAGCACTCCCGTGACGACGCGTACCTACCCGTCGATTCGGGGTTTGATGAAGGTGCACGAAGGCAATAGCTTTACGACCTCAGATAAGTTCAGCGGCCTTCTTCCGCAGTTCGCAGAGCCGAACGATCCCTCATATTCCCGGGCTGAGCTTGAACAATACCTGACTTATCTGGATACGAGTCTGGCCAATACAGGCGGCTTAATGAATCAGGACCCGTACTGGCAGGGGAAAGTGCTGCATCCAGCCGCACTGGGAGCGCTGGTTAGCGATCAGATCGGGGATTACGCCCGCCGGGACAACTACCTCGACAAGCTGCGCAAAGTGCTCGTCAACTGGTATACCTATTCATCCGATGATGCTTTGCACACGTTCTACTTCCACTATAACCCGGACTGGGGGGTCATCTACCCATGGGCGGCAGGATGGGGCATTAATACAGGGATTACCGACCATCATTATACGTACGGGTATTTTGTATACGCGTCGGCGGTGCTTGCTTCCTTTGACCCGGATTTCAAGAGAGATTACGGCGGCATGGTCGAGCAACTGCTTCGCGATTACGCGAATCCGTCCAAAACCGATACGATGTACCCTTGGCTGCGCAGCTTTGATCCGTACGAGGGCCACTCCTGGGCCGGAGGCTATGCGGATAACAACAGCGGCAACAACCAAGAAGCGGCTGGAGAAGCGTTGGACGGCTGGGCAGGCGTCTATCTGTGGGGGATCGTCACTGGCAACGATAGCTATCGTGATGTGGCGGCATGGGGCTTCACTACCGAACTCAAAGCCATCGAGCAATACTGGTTCAACCAAGATCGCGATAACTGGATTCCGGAATATAACCACGGCGTAGCCGGCCAGGTATGGGGCAGCTCTTATCTTTACGGCACGTACTTCTCAGGCAAGGCGACGAATATCTATGGCATTCACTGGCTGCCTGTGGCCGAATGGATGAGCTACTATGGTAAAGACCGACAGAAAGCAGGGAATCTGTATGCCGAATTCTACAGGGAAAATGGTGGTCCTGCGGACGGCTGGCAGCATATCATATGGCCGTATCAGTCGTTAAGCGACCCTCAAGCGGTCATCGCGAACTGGGACCCGAGCGTCATGCAGAAAAATGAAATTTTCAATTCGTACTGGTTCATCCTCAATACCGCCAGCTACGGCAACCGAACAACTGAAGTTTGGGCGGATAATTGGTCTTCCGTTGGCATGTATAAGAAAGGAAATCAATACACAGCGCATATCTGGAATCCGACCTCTGCGCCGGTCACGGTGCAGTTCCGCAATGCTGCAGGAGTGACGGGATCGGTCACCGTAGGACCGAATTCGCTCGTGAAGGCAGACCCGATGCTGCAGGTAGGCGGAGACGCTCAAGCACCTACGGCACCGTCAAATCTGACGGTAGTCACGGCTGCCAGCGATCAAGTCAGCCTGAACTGGAGCGCTTCGACGGATAATCTGGCGGTAACCGGATACGATATTTACCGCAACGGTACGAAGGTAGGCGCTTCGCTCTCGACTTCATTTCATGACAAGGGACTGAGTCCTAACACGTCTTACACCTACACGGTCAAGGCGAGGGATGTGGCTGGCAATGCTTCGGCAGCTAGCAACCCGGCGAGCGTTACAACCAGAGGAGAGCAAGTAGCATTGCCGCGCTCGGGCTGGACGTTGACGACATCGCCTGCGAGCGGAGGTTCAGCCAATATGCTGGACGGCAATTTATCCACCCGTTGGACTTCAGGCAAGCCTATGGCACCTGGGCAATATATCGTGGCGGACATGAAGCAGCAGCAGAGATTCAACCGCATCGTGCTGGAGTCCGGCGTCAGCGATTATGCAAGGGGGTATGACTTGTATGTGTCCAACGACGGTGTGAATTGGGGAGCTCCGATTGCCACGGGAACAGGCGCACCAAAAACAACCATAGATGTTGCCGAACAAACGGCGCAGTACATCAAGCTGGTTCAGACCGGAACGGCGACCAACTGGTGGTCCGTGCATGAATTAAACGTATGGGTGGAAAGCCAGGGACCGCATGTGCCTACGGGGCCGGCGACGCCGGCGAATCTTGCGGCTTCCGCCGTGTCGTCCAGCCGGATTGATCTCAGCTGGAACGCTTCGACCGACCCGGCAAGCGTAACCGGTTATGACATTTACCGGGATGGCTCGAAGCTGACTACGGTGACGTCGGTTACGTACAGCGACACGGGACTTACGCCTTCGACGATGTACACCTATACGGTCAAAGCCTTTAATGCGTCGGGCCAAGTGTCGGCGGCCAGCAACACGGCCAGCGCGACGACAAAGCCAGTCAAAATCCCGGCCGCTCTGAACCGGACCGGCTGGACCGTTGCCACGGTGCCTGTGAACGGCGCGCCTGCGGGCATGCTGGATGGCGATAGCTCCACCCGCTGGACTTCGGGCAAGGCGATGGCACCCGGCCAGTACATCATCGTCGACATGAAGGCGGAGCAGAGCTTCAGCCGCATCGCGCTGCAGACGAATGGCAATGATTATGCCCGGGGCTATGACGTGTACGTATCCAATGACGGCACGAATTGGGGAGCCCCCATTGCCAGCGGTGCAGGCACTTCGGCTCAAATTACCGTAGATTTCACGGAGCAGACTGCGCGCTACATCCGAGTGGTGCAAACCGGGAGCGCGACCAACTGGTGGTCCATTCATGAGCTTCATGTATATGGTTGACAAGTAGATGGTTGACTTAGGCTAGAATTGTCCCCCAAGCTGGACACTTTGAAAAAAGTGACTTTCTTGGGGGATTTGTCTATCTATTTTCTATGACAGTTACAACGCTTCTTACGTTAAAAGAAAATAGCACTTATAGAAGACATGGAAGAGCTGCCCTTAACACAATCCTAACAATTTCCTAACATATACCAAATATTCCTTTGTTATCATGTCGAAATGACAAGAAATTAATGGGAATTATTCATTAAAGAGGAATTAAAGGTAATTTGTATTTGTTCAATTATGTAGCTGAGTAGTTAAAGGAAAGCTGATTTTAAGGAGGTGAGGTTGTATAAAGCTGAAGCTATTCCATATCCTTCAATACACAGATAGTGCGGTAAGAATCTAGATTAAAAGAAAGGTGAAATGATTCATGGCTAGAATGAAATCAAAGTTTTTAATACAACTGCTTGTTATTTTATGTTGCTTTGCGCCGTCTCAAGTGTACGCTTCATCGTACACTTACGATGAACTGGATCGCTTAACATCGGCAACCTTGGATTCTGGAGAAACGATCTTGTACACTTATGATCCTGCAGGCAATATTCTCTCTGTACGAAGCAACAGTCAACCTGCACAATTAGCAACGTTTACGGGACGTATTCAACCACCTTCGCCTGGGCTAAGCACAGAGCTGATCAATGGCGACTTTGAAATGCCTGTTAAGGAGAGGGCAATTGCACCGGGCTGGGAGGAGGACAGCTCAGGATCAGGGGAAGCAGCTTATATGGTGGTAAAGCTTCCTTCCAGTAAAGGGTCAACCGTGGTTCAAGAAAGCATATCGTCAAGTGTAACCCGCAGCGTGTATGTTGATGGTAACGTATCATCAATAGTTACGGACAGTGTCTACGGAAACAAGCCATATACAACTCAAGCACAGCAAGTATCCGTGCATGGGAATGCTGGGGCGGTCGCTAGCGTCAAGCAGGAGATTTATGTTACGGCAGGTGTCCGTTATGAGCTAACTGCTGCTGTTCTTCCTGTTCAGCTAAATGAGGCTAGCGTTCAATTGGCCGTATCCTTCTATGATAATTCAGACGGACTCGTCGATGTCCTGACAGTGCCAGTGCATGAACAGACGAGCAACTGGCAAGAGGTACAGGCAGGAATTCAAGTGCCGGATGGTGCTGTAAAAGCAAAAGTGGCGCTTCAACTTCATGTTATTGGCTTCGACGGAACCGGCCATGCTATTTTCGACGATATTGTCTTAAAATCATTCCCTTATTAAATTCTCCCACGGAGGGTAACATCCTTGAAGCGACTGCTGTTTATTTTCATTATTGCTTTGTTCGCGTTCGCAGGTTTTCAAACTCTACATGCTTCGCAGGTTAGAGCGGCAGACACGATTACTTATTATTTATCGCCGGGAGCTTCGGCGGAAATCACGGCACTGCCCAGCAATCGTGGTATCGTAGCTTCAGTTAAAGTTAGCGGCGGGCCTCACGAGTATGCCAAGTATTTGGCCGAAGGAGGTTCTTATACTTATGGCAAATCAACAGGCGCACAGACCAATGGCATTAATGGTACAAATCGATTGATTATAACCAATACTTCAGGCAGTACCATAACTATAACAAGTGGGCCAGTCCTTTTTGACATCGGCTATTCGCCTACTCCAGCTTTACGAAAAATGACCATTTGGCCGGATCAAAGTGTTGACGTTACGAATATTACAGACAAAAGCGGGGCCGTGAGGGCCGATGGAATCAATGATTATGCCAAGTATGACAATACGGGAGATCTCGTGATATATGCCAAACGCCGTGCAGCGGGTGAGCATACCTTGTCGGCAGGGAATCGAGTTGCCTTAACGAACCGGGACACTAAAGCCTATGAGGTGTGGGGACCTTATGAATCCTTGCAAATCAGCAGCCGTAATGCTCCGGCGGTTTATTATAAAACCCTCAGTCCCGGACAAAGCTTGGAGGCCGCTAATACGTCGAGTAAAAGTTTTGCGCTGTCGGTTGGAGGCATTTACGATAATGCCATCTATGAGTCAGACGGGTCGATTTATGCTTACGGACGTAAAAAAACAGCCGGTACACTGAGCGTTTCTTCAGGCAACAGTGCCGTACTAACGAATACGGATACGAAGTCCTATGAGGTAGCAGGGCCCTATGACGGGTTCCGCATCTCAGACCGCTCAATGCCTGCGTCTTTTGTATGGTCCTTGGGTGTTGGCCAAAGTATACAAGCACTTAATAAGACACCGAAAAACTTTTCCTTATCGTTTTCGGGAACTTATGATTTTGCGGAGTATACCAAGACAGGGGCCGTGGCTTCCATCGGTCGAGGTGTGAGTACGGCGTCGAGCCTGATTTCATCCGGCGGCTACCTGGCGGTCACCAATCGCGGAACTTCCGTCATGGAAGTGTCGGGGCCAAGCGACGGTTTTAACGTAAGCGGAAGAAATGCTCCTGCGTTGACGCTGCAGACGCTGCAGCCTGGGCAGCATATGGAGGCGGATAACCTCAATACCTCCAGCGCTTCCTTGATGTTAACCGGGACCTTTGACTATGCCTTGTACCAGGATAAGGATGGCATTACGTCTTATTCGCGAGGAACCAAGCTCACCACGTTGTCGGTTGGGGCTTCTAGACGTGCGGCCATCTCCAACACGGGAACGACTACAGCCGATGTATTCGGCGCTTATGATGCGTTTACATTCCGGGGAAGGACAAACCCGGTGACGTTTTACGCCTCCTTAATTCCAGGTCAAACGGTGGAGGCCATCAACCGCTCTTCAGGGAACTTCTCTTTGGTGACAACGGCGTCGACGGACTATGCGGAATACAAAGAAAACGGTGCGTCTGTCGCCTTCGAACGAAATAAAACAGCGGGTTCCAGCTTGGTTCCCCCCCAGAATCGCGTGGTGTTCACAAACAGCTCTGGTGTGGGAATGACCGTAAGTGGTCCGTTTGATGCGTTTCAAACCAACTTACGGCTGAATCCTGCGGTTTTTGTTCAAATATTGGGTCCAGGACGAAGCATGGAAGCGACCAATAAATCAACTCAGGCCGTTAATTTAAAAACGGCGGGTACCTACGATTATATTCAGAAATCGGAAAATGGAGATATTGGTCTATTTGACCGTGGTCGTGCACTGGGCTTTTTAAATGCTCCTGCAGATAGAACGGTGGGGATAACGAATGCCAGCCTCGGTAACGTAGAGGTAGCAGGTCCTTATGATATTTTCCAGGTCGTCAATCGTGTAAACCCTGTATTGTTCATTAAAGTTATGCAGCCGGGCCAGAGTGCAGACATCACCAACCATTCGACGAATCCTTACAGGGTTAACTCGACTTTCTCCGGTGATACGGCTGAATATAAGTCCGACGGTACTTTAGCGAGCTATGGGGTAGGCGGCGCCTCGGGTCTTTCCTTGATTGACGCAGGGAAGCGGATAGCTCTGATGAATACATCTGACAAAGCTGGCGAAGTGTGGGGCCCCTTTGACGCATTTGCCGTTAATGATCGAAGCACGCCCGTCACATTTGTCAAAGCGCTGGCTCCCGGGCAAACGGTCAAAGCCAAGCAAATCGCCAATAGTACGTTTAATGTGCGTCGTTCCGGTAAAACCGATTACGCCTTGTACAAGCCAACCGGTGCCATTTCTTCCTTTGGTCGCGCTGACTCGGGGACTATTGCAAGAATCGTCAGCCCTGGAGAATCCTTAATCATTACTAACACTGACCAAACGGAAGTCTTAGTAAGAGGTCCGTATGATGCCTTTCAATTAAGCGATAGGAGCGAGCCAGCTCTCTTTGTCAGGACCTTGGGTGGTAGTCAAAGTATAGATGTTACCAATCTGACGTCCACTACGGCATCTATTGCAATTGCTGGAAACCATGACTACTCCATGTATGATGGAAATGGGCCCATTAAGTCGTATGCCTCAGGTCCATCGGCCAGTCGAGACCTGGATGCCGGTGAACGTATCGGTATAGCAGGTACTGACGGCGCAGCCATTGAGGTGGCGGGACCTTACGATGTGTTTCGGGTGATCGAACGCTCGACGCCTGTTACCTATTCAACGACATTGAATCCTGGTCAAACCATACAGGCTCAGAGTACTTCTTCGAAGCTGTTTATGGTTAAAGTAACCGGGAAATTTGATTATGCTAAGTATAGCTCGGTTAAGACCTTAGATGCTTACGATCGAGCCACTACCTATGGCACAATTTCATTTGCAGCAGGTAGCTTTGCCCATATCACCGCATCGGATACGGCAGCAATCAAGGTGAAGGGCGCCTATGATGCCTTTACATGGACAGCCCGTCAAGAGCCTGCGCTTCTTGTAAAAACGACTGCGCCTGGCCAGAATATTGAAATACTTAACACGGGTCTGAATGCAACGACTCTAACGGTCAATGGCACTTTCGACTATGTTAAGTACAAACCAGATGGAGACATTCAAATCTATAGCAAGGGATCTGGTACCAGCACATTAAGCGCTGGGGAACGTGCGGCTTACATGAATACCGAGGCAGGGAATGTGGAATTCTCGGGGCCGTACGATATGCTGCAAGTCAGCGAGCGGAGCCGGCCGGTTAGCTATGTGAAGACACTTGCTCCAGGCCAAACCGTTCAGCTTCGCAATATCGTCAACAAGGATTATTTTATTCGCATGTCAGGGCTGTTCGACTACGTAAAATATAACGAGACAGGCAGTGTTCAAGCGAGTGATCAGGGCTCAACGAGTGCTAGCACGATTTCCGTTAGTGCGAATAAACGCATCATATTGACCAATGCCGATACGGTTCCGATTGAGGTGCGGGCTTCCTACGATGCTTTCGAGGCAACGGATCGTTCGGAAACGGCCTACCTGGTCCAGACCCTTAGTCCTTCTCAATCGGTAGGGTTTACGAATTTGACGAGTGGCAGCGTAGGCGTAAGAATGACGGGTATTTTTGACTATACCATTTATAATACAGATGGATCCGTCTCCATCTACGGTCAAAAACGAAATCCAACCACACTAACGGTAGCACCTTACAAACGGATTAAAATTACAAACAGCGATACGGTCGCCTTCCAAGCTGCTGCCCCGCGCGAAGCGGTCGAACTGGATAGCGGAAGCGGACCTGTCACTTTCTTCAAAGAACTGACGCAAGGACAAACCATACGTGCTGTTAATAACGGTAAATTTTCTTATTCGCTCAAAATACAGGGCACAATCGATTATGTCAAAACGAATGCTTCCGGCAACATTCTAGGCTGGGAGAAACAAGTCACGGTTAACAGTGTGGATGTAAGCCCTGGGGACGCCATCGTTCTGACGAACGCTGGATCGGAACCGGCCATGGTTGCCGGACCTAAGGATATCTTTGCTGTAGCCGATCGTTCGGCCCCTGCTTTGCTGCGCAAAAACTTGGCTTCCGGATCACATATGGATCTGACGAATAGTTCGGGCTCTTCGGTCACTCTTTCGCTTAGCGGCGACAGTTACGATCTGGTAAAAAGCAATGCTTCTGGCGCCGTGGCGTTATATCGGAGAGGAGATGCCGCTGAGAAGCAATCGCTGGCAGCTCAGCAGCGAATGAGTATTTCCAACACGGGCACGGCAGCACTTTCCTTGGTCGGACCCTATGATTCCATCCAGGCGATGGATCGACTGAATCCAGCCCTTGCCGTGAAGCCTGTCGAAAGCGGGCAAAGCCTTGCGGTTGTCAACATAACCGTGTCTTCCCAAACCGTAACGTTTGGGGGAAGCTTCACTTATCGTAAGCCCGACGGCACGATAGCCAGCGGGAAGGACACACTTAGCATTCCGGCCGGCGAACGTTACGTGCTGACGAGCAAGGAAGCATCGAAACAGGATGCATACGGACCATTTGATGTATTCCGCTTTGAAGCAGCAACTGCCATATCAGGAACGGCGGCAGTGAATGAAATTCGTAAGCTTGATCCTTCGCAGACGGATGCACAATCTCTGCATGCAGACCCAATTGATACCGCGACTGGCGCCCAAGTGATGCAGCGTACGTTGTTAACTGTACATGGTGCGGTAGATGTGCCTTTTGTCATTCAATATCATTCGCTGCTGTTGGATGCAGGCAAGCTTGGCGTAGGCTGGGGTCACAATTATGAGGCTCGTGTGGAGAACCAGGGAAATGGCAAGCTCGTGCTGCACTGGAACGCGAATCAACGTAATCTTTTTCAAGACAACGGCTCAGGCGTGTATGAGTCTGCCGATCGTTCTGTTCGACAGGACCAGATCGTCAAACAAGCTGATGGGTCATACCGGCTCAAACGCTTGAATGGAACGGAATACACCTTCTCTGCTTCCGGTGTCCTTCAAGAGATTCGCAGCAAGCAAGGGCAGCGTATTACTCTTACGTACACATCCGGCATGCTGACAGGCATCACTGAGCCTGTATCCGGTAAAGCTCTGACGCTGGCTTACGACAACGGCCGTTTGGCCAAGGTAAGCGATCCGCTTAATCGGCAAGTCTCGTTTACGTACGATTCGGGAGGGCGTTTGGTCAAGATCACGGACGCTGCAGGTTTGGAGTATGTCTATACCTACGATGCAACTGGCCGCATCCTTACCGCCAGCGAGCAAGGCGCGCGACTGTTCGTGAACACCTATGATGCCGAAGGCCGGGTCATTGGGCAAGAAAGCGGCATGGCAGAGAAGGGGAGCACCCGATTTGCTTATGCGGAAAACAGTGGAACCTTAACGACGATCGTTACCGATCGTATGAACAACGTGAAGCAATTGATTCACGACGAGAAGTATCAGTTGGTAGAGGCAGTTAGCGAGCTCGGTCAGCACACATCATTTGCGTATGATTCCAAAGGCAATCGTACGAAAGTGACCGATACGGTTGGGCAGTCGAATACGTTTGCGTATGATACGAGCAGCAATTTGACAAGTATAACGGATTATCTGGGTCAGAGCGTAGGCATGACCTACGATAATCGCCAAAATCTGCTGACGGTTACGGGTCCCGATCAGCTTCGCATCGTGAATGAATACGACGCCAAGCAGCAGCTCGTGAGCATTACCGATCCGGCAGGCAATAAGACGACTTACGTTTACGATGCTAACGGGCAATTGACGGAAGCTGTAGATGCAGCGTCGGGTCGTACCCAGTATAATTACAATAATGGATTGTTATCAGCTATAATCGGTCCGACTGGAAATCGGGTTCAATACACATATGATGCAGCGGGCCGTGTGACCACCATTCAGAACGCAAGCGGTAAATCGACCAAGATCGAATACGATAACAATGATCGCGTTCTGCGTGTAATCGATCCTTTAGGCTATGCAACCAGCTATACGTACAATCCGGCCGGGCAGCCGCTTACAGCCAGAGACGCCAAGGGCAATGTCACTTCGTACCAGTACGATTCAGACAACCAACTGACGTCTGTAACCGATGCATTGGGTCGAATAACTAAATTCACTTATGATCGGGAAGGTCGTGTCACGGAGGTTACCGACGCCAAAGGGCAGAAAACGGTCTACGGCTATGATGCCAAAGGTCGTTTGACAAGTGTGGCCAATCCGTTGGGCCAAAAGGTCAATTATGAGTATGACCAGCTTGATCGTAATACGGCAATGACCGATGCATTGGGCAATCGTGTCTACGACGTTACCTTTGACGGAGCGGGCAATCCTATTGCCGTAAAAGATGCGCTTGGTCGAAAAGCCAGTCAGCAGTTTGACGCACTGAACCGGCTGAAGCAGGCCACTGATCCGTTAAACCGTTCGACTAAGTTCAATTACGACAAGTTAGGCCGTTTGACCGACGTGACCGATGCGAAGCAAGGGATGAGCAGTTCTGTATTTAATGCACGGAGTCAAGTGACTTCTGTTAGCGATCCTAACAGGAACATAACCTCTTATCAATATGATGCGGCAGGCCGATTGGTACAGGAACAGAATGCTGCAGGAGGCACGCATCAATACGAGTATCACGTTAGCGGACTGCCTTCCAAGGAAACTAACGGAAGAAAGCAAGAGACTGTGTATACGTATATGGATAACGATCGGCTCTCAGGCTTTACAGACGCCGAAGGTCAAGTTTCCTACACATATGATGCGAACGGCAATGTGACCGCCGTGACCTCGTCTTCCGGAAAAGTGCTAACTCGCACCTTCGACAAGCTAAACCGTGTCGAGACATACACGGACGAAGACGGCAATACGCTCAACTATGCCTATGATGAAGTTGGCCAGTTGACCGGCTTGACCTATCCGGACGGCAAGCAAGTATCGTATGTTTACGATGCTGCAGGCCGGATGACGAGTGTGACGGATTGGGCCAATCGAAAAACAACCTATGCCTACGATTCAAACGGACGCCTGGTTCAGACAGTAAGGCCGGACGGCTCTGTGGAAAGTCGAACCTATGATGCCGCAGGGCAACTTGCCACATTATCCGACAAACTGGCGAATGGGACATGGATCAGCCGTTATACGTATACGTATGATGAGGCAGGAAATCTTGTAGGGGAAAATAACGCATTAACGACGTTCAAGACTTCCGATTCAGTTAGCACGGCTGTGTATGGAGCTAGAGCAGGGGCTGCTTCGGTTACGTCCTCCGTTTACGGCGGGGTTGAGGCTTTGCATGGACTTGGTGCAGGTACCTTGATCAATATGACGTACACGGCGGACAATCGCCTCGCCACTTATAACGGACAAGCCGTGATTTACGATGCCGACGGCAATATGACGTTGGGTCCTCTCGCTGGATCGATGGGCACCTATGTGTACGACGCCCGCAATAGGCTGATCGAAGCAGGCGGTATCCGATACACCTATAACAGCGAGAACCATCGGATTGCCAGCTTGGATACCAACGGTGGGACAACACGGTTTGTGGTAAATCCGCATGCGGTGCTTTCCCAACTGCTGATGGAAAAAGACGGCCAAGGCCAGGTCAAGGCTCGCTATGTATATGGTCTCGGCCTGATCGGCCGTGAAGACAGTGCAGGTCAATATCGAGTGTATCATTATGACCGCCGTGGCACCACCGTGGCACTCACCGACTTGGCGGGGCAAGTAACGGATCGATATATGTACGGCCCTTACGGCGAAGTGCTTCAGAAGCAGGGGAGTACACCGAATCCATTCCAATACAACGGCCGGGACGGTGTACAAACTGATGATAACGGGCTATACTACATGCGCGCCCGCTATTATAACCCCGAGGTCAAGCGTTTCATTAACCGTGATGTCGTGACGGGAACCATCGGCGCGGGACAAACCTTGAACCGGTATGCCTATGTAAACGGCAATCCGGTATCCTATATCGACCCATTTGGCTTGAGCCGCGACGGAGACACGTCCCCATGGATCAAGGGAGGAGACTTCCTGATCGACGCCGTACCTCTGGTCGGTACATTGAAGGGCTTCCAGCAGGCATTCAGCGGCATGAATCTAGTCACAGGCCAGCAGTTGTCAACCGCTGATCGTTGGGCCGAAGGAGTCGGTTCGGCGCTCAGTCTGGTGCCGATCCCTGGACTCAAGCACGGCGGGAAGTATGCGACCAAGGGAGTTATCTCTGCGGAGCAGAGCGTCGAGCGGTGGTTGGGGCGTAAGGGAACGGGTGATCTTGCCGAAGAGGGCAGCAGGTTAACTCGAAGGATACTTTCCGATGGAAGTGTTGTTGCAGATGTAACTAGTTTGCCAGGTAAAGAAGGAATTAACGTTTCAAGAAGACTATCGCCTAATGAGTTGAGACAACTAACCGACCAGCATGGAGTAGAATTTGCCTTGGTTTATGAGAGAGGAACTGGTAAAAATGGTGCAGGTGGAACGTATAAATTATTTTCTGGCACTCTAAACAGAGTAGGTGTACCAATTACAAAAGACTCGATGTTAATTTATCATACTCACCCTGCGGGTAGCCCGTTTGCCAGTGCTGGTGACAGAAGAGTATTGGAATTATTAGAACTAGTAGGTTCGCCCCAACGCAGTTCGCAAATTGTGCCTTCCGGTAGAAATGATGTGATTAGGTTTTATCCTGATGGAACACATAAATAAAATTGGGAGTGGAGTCAATGAACTTAGAAGAGTTTAGGTATATTTGGACAACTAACAGAGAGGATCATGTCCTTATCAAAGTGAAAAGTGGATATGCAATATATAACAGGACAGAAAAGACAGCTTTGTTAATTGAAGATGATGAGAAGTATGAAGCGATTATTAAGAATATGCTAGATAATGGGTGTGAAGTTTTGGAAAGCTTATAACTAAGGTTGTAAACAAAGACTTTTGAATATAGGGGTGGCATCGCGAGATGTCACCTCTTATATTTGGTAATAGGTAGGTCTTCTTTATTCCGCAGAAGGTGTTCGGCCTCGTGGACGCGACAGTCGTTAGCGTATTCGATGAAGGTGCGACCAGTTAATTTTGAACATTATTCAGAAATGATAGGATTCAAGTTGTATGCGCTGTGACCAAAGTCATTATCGCTGCGGAGCAGAGCGTCGAGCTGAGGGGACGGGTAATGATGCACAGACACCAAGAACCGGACCAGAATGGGATGAGTATTTCCGTTCAAAATATGGAGATGAAAATGTAGATTGGAAAACTAGTTCTGAATATAAGCTATATGGTGATAAGTATATTCCATATACACCTAAAATCAGACCAAATTCTATAATTACAAAGCCTACTTTACCTAAGGGTGGGAAACCAGAAGGAAACTATGCTAATGCTAAGGGTGAACGAGGATTAGAAAGACAAAATGAATCTGCTGATGTACTTGCAGAACAAGGATATCGCACTATAATGCTTGACGAGTTTGACAATGGTAATGGTTATGGAATCGTTCCCGAAAAAAGTCCAGACTTCATAATAGATAGGCAAGTTTTTGATTGTTACGCTCCTGATTTAGGTACGAAGCTAGACAACGTTTTAGAACTCTCAGAGAGAAAACTACAAAACAAGCAAGAAGAATAGTTTTAAATTTAAATGATTACCCTGTTGGAAAAAGGGCTGAACTTATTGAATTTATAAAAAGTCAAACACAAAAAGATTTAAAACATTTAGATGAACTACTAATCATTGAAGGCCGTCAAGTAACTAGAGCGTATTGGAGGTTTGAGTAAAATGGATTTTTGGCTATCTATTGGTTCTGATTTACCTAGAGAAGTTTTTAGAAAATTGCTTTACAATATGATATGTGAGGTATTAGTTTTGGAATTAAATATTTATGAAGCAGAAGTAAAGGATTGGTCTGATACTCAACATTTGAGTATTGGTTGCACTTATTTTTCTATAAGCATTAATTTAGATGATGAGGAAGAATATACAGAACGTTATCGCAAGCTGAATCTCGAAACGTATGGTGTGAATACAAACGTTAATATTAGTATTCAATTTATATCGCGTACATTTGATATCGGATGGTTAAAATTCCTTGAATTTATTGGAAAATTATTGCGATTGAACGAACAGGATTTGGTTGTTGAAGATGATTCCTCAAATCCACTATTGAAAAGAATTAAAGGGAGTTTGTTCATCAATAATAATTTAGATGAACACCGAATCTGGTATATGACTAAAGAAAATCTAGAACTACTGAATTATCCTTATGAAGAAGAAGATTTCTTAAAAACAAGTGAAGTAGAAGAGTAGAGGTTTGTCCAGATTTTTGGTGTCTATCAATAATTCTGTGTAACCATATTAACCACGCCACAATGCGAGCTTGCCGTCCGTGTTGTGGGAGTCTGTAAAATAAAATGTGTAAACTCTCAAACCTGCTAAAATGAAAGTAACAGAAAGGTTGGGAGCACACATGGGTTTATGGACAAAGGAACAACTTCGCGCATTCATCAAGGAGAACAAGCTTGTCACCGCTCAGGACGCTCAGAATGCGTTGAAAGACTTGTTCGCCGAAACGCTGCAGGAGATGCTTGAGGCGGAGATGGATACGCATTTAGGCTATGCGAAGCATGACGTGCAGAATAAGAAGACGAGCAACAGCCGCAACGGAAAGAGCAAGAAGCAGATCACCAGCGAATACGGCGAGCAGGAGATTACGGTGCCGAGGGACCGTCTCAGCGAGTTCGAACCGATCGTAGTAAAGAAACATCAATCCAGCGTGACCGGTATTGAGGATCAGATCATCGCCCTTTACGCCAAAGGCGTCAGCACGCGAGAAATCCAGGGTCATCTTCAGCAATTGTACGGTATCGACGTCTCTCCGACGATGATCTCGAACGTCACGAACAAGATTATCCCACTCATCAAGGAATGGCAGAATCGTCCGCTGCAAGGCGTTTACGCAGTCGTATTTCTGGATGCCATTCACTTTAAGGTCAAACAAGACGGCGCGATCGTGAACAAGGCAGCCTACATGGTCATCGGCATCGATCTGGACGGAAACAAGGACGTTCTAGGCATGTGGATCGGCGAGAACGAGTCCGCCAAGTTTTGGCTCAGCGTGCTGAATGACCTCAAAAACCGCGGCGTCCAAGACATTCTCATCACTTGTGTTGACAACCTAACGGGCTTCTCACAGGCAATTACGGCGTCCTATTCCAAAACGGAAATCCAAAAGTGTATGATCCACCAGATCCGCAACTCCACGCGCTACGTCTCTTACAAGGATCTTAAGAAAGTGACGGCCGATCTGAAGCCGATCTATAAGGCAGCAACCGAGGAAATGGCGCTTGTGGAGCTCGATCGCTTCGAAGAAGCTTGGGGAGCTAAATACCCGCTCATTATTCGCTCCTGGCGAAGCAACTGGGACGAGTTGGCCACGTTCTTCAAATACCCACCTGAGCTGCGCAAGCTCATTTACACCACGAACATGATCGAGAGCTACCACCGTCAGCTTCGCAAAGTGACCAAAGGAAAGAGCATCTTCCCAAGCGATGAAGCGCTGCTGAAAATGCTCTATCTCGTCACCATGGACGTCACCCGTAAATGGACAGGCCGTGTCCAAAACTGGGGACAAATGCTTCTTCAACTCTCCGTTTTCTTTCCAGAACGAATCGGCCAGCATCTGCCGTGAGGGTCAATCTCCCCCTCGGGGGAGATTCGCTATATTCGAGTTTACACAAAATATTTGACAGACCCAAGGTTTTATAACATACGAAAAAAAATGTGAGACTGATTGGGAACAAGTAATCTTCTAAAGGACTATCAACATTTTTTCGTTCTTTGGTATGAATACGGCGGTTTATGAAGTAGACCTCCCACCCAGTGCCGAATGAACCCATCATTCAACAAATAGCACATATAACCCATGTAATGCCCGTATGAAGATTTCGTCATTTCGTTTATATGTACATCAAATGCTTTAATTCTGTAACCTAAATAAAGCTATTCCGATACGCGAAGCAGGTCAATTATGGTCAGATGTCACCATGATTAATATGTTTTTTTGCTATGTTCGCTTTCTCGCAGATTATGATATGTTTAAAAGAAGATTACAAATTTGGGCGAACTATAGATTTGAAGGTGGGATAGGTACTCTGCCTGATGGATCAAAACCCTAGAGGAGGCTTAACATGGAAAAGGAAGGATTCGTATCTCTGTGGGTAGGGAGAGTTCAATCTTCCGAGGAACTGGATAGATTACTTGCTGTTTCTTATTCAGATGAAGGAGATTTTATTCCATCTATATTTGCTAAACACTTTGAAATTCGTAGATATGATGATGCGGTAAGAGAAGCAGAACATTATGAAGAGGCGAGTACTGACCTGAATCAATTACTTGAAGGGTTCTCTTATGATGATGAAATTGTCCCGAGATTTGATATGCTAGTGCATGAAGAATTGCTAAATGATATTAATGCAGTAGTTTTACTTTATAACTTTAAGTATACTGGGGAAATTGTTGAAGCTACAATTCAATCGAATTACCTGAGATTCTTAGGTACGGTAGAATATCAGCCTGATGTCGATTCTCGGACTCAAGTACGGAGGCAAGTATGCGACCAAAGGCATTATCGCTGCGGAGCAGAAAGCCAAGATAATTTAAAAGTAGGTGAAGTATGAAAAATCAATCAATTCCACCAAAATTCAAACTGCTTCCTTTAAGAATTCCATCAAGTTGGGAGATCAGTTATAACTCACTAGTTGAGCTTGATCCTTCGCACTTAAAGGATGAAGAAGAGAAATGGCGTAATTTTACTGAGGATTTACTTCAAATCAAACATATTAAATATAATATTCTATTAGATGTAGGGTGGTATCCTGAGAGTGATCCTAATGGTTCTTACGGGCTTGAATTAATTAAAAATCACGATTGGAGAAACCCCTTGGTTTCATTTGATACAAAAAATAGAGATGAACTTGTCGAAAAAATTGAGTTTTTATTGTGGCAAGTTGGTGAAGGCTACTATATTTAATACTCTCTTAATCTTGATTGACTTCGTGCCTTTCAAGGTTTCTTTTAGGTGGGGTTACCCAGTGTCGAATAAATCATTTGAACCTTGATCGTCTTCATGCCGGTCAAGGTTTTTTTCTGTAACCGAGACGGCCATCAAAGCGTGTTTCCGAGTGGGTTTAATTACCCATCCCCCAATGATAAATGGGTAATTTGATATAGCTATAAAATTGAATAAATCATGAACAAGTTGAAATTTTCTTGTTTCAGCGAACATCCATTGTCGATTTTTGAGATTTTTGTGAGACGGAGTTGATATAATGAAATCAATGTGGGATAAAAGTCCTAGATGACATCCGAGACAAACCTTCAGCGTAATGGGACTAGGTCGAACTAGTTAAGGGGGATTTTTGGTGATCAATAGTCTGAATCCTTTGTGGATGATCGTGGGTATTATTTTGTTTGCTTGTGTGCTGCTCGGAGCGTTCAAGGCGTTGCTGCAGGAATAATCAGAGAGCGTGGAACCCGGCTTATGGGGTGCCGTTCTTGGAACGATCAACTTTACATAGAATGGAGGGCCTGAGGAAGATCATGAAGACGATAGACCGTGTGAGTGAGCAATTTTATCAAGAGCTTCGTCAATTGAGCTATGAGGATGAGATCAGATCCAGGCTGCTTATAGATGGAGTCAAGCAGATTTTGGAGCAGAAGCAGCAGAAGAAGCATTTCCTGTACAAAATGTTTCATCCCAAGATGCAAACCAAGCCGGTTAGTTGGTTCCGGTGGAACCGGTAAAGCCAGGTGATCCTGGAGCGGGGCAGCACCCGGCCTTAAGGAGATTTATAGCTGGGAGAAGCCTCGCTTCCGGAACTGAGACGGCGTCATGCCTTTATGCTGTTTGAATAGCTTCGTCAAGGAATTGGGATTGTCGCACCCGATCCGGCCGGCGATCTCGGTAATGGAGAGATCCGACTCCAGCAGCAGGCGCTCGGCCTCGCGGACGCGGCAGACGTTCACATACTCGATAAACGTCTGGCCCGTTAGTTTTTTGAACAATTTGCAAAAATGATAGGGGTTCAGGTTCATATGCCTGGCGGCTTCGGCTACCGTATGTTTGTCTGAGAGGGTAGCCTCGATATGCCGGATCAGCGACTTGAAGCGGTCGCGATGCTGTGTCAAGGCCTTGCTAGGCGTAATCGGCGTCTGCTGGGGCAGGTAGGTTCTGGCCAGCAGGGTCAGCAGCATATGAAGCTGGGATGCGATGATCAGCTGATAGGCGGGACGCTTGGCCTTGAACTCGCTAGCGGCTTCCTCCAGCAGGGCGGACAAACCGGTGCAAGCAGGTTCTGTCAGCGACGGCTTCACAGGCAGCGCGAGGCTGCCTTCGAGATAGGGGAGGATATAGCTGCGGTGTACCGGATCATGCGCCCAGCTCTGGAACAAGGACCGGTTGAACACGATGGACAAATAGGCGAGCTCGCCCTCGCAGGCACTGTAGCCGACATGCAAGCCTCCGCCCGGGACGAGCAGCACATCTCCAGGCTGAGCGTCGTAGGGCCGGCTGTCGATATGGAAGATGGCGCGGCCCTGCTGCATGACGATGATCTCGAAATGCTCATGCCAGTGCAGATGCAGGATCATCCCGCCGGATTTGGCGGCCGGATGTTCGTTGAAGAAGAAGTGGAAGGGATGATCCTTTTCTTGGATTTCCGTATGCTCGCGAAGCTCCTGAGGGTAGATCATATCGCTAGAACCTCACAAGATTGGATTGGTATATGTCAAGATTGGCAGAGAAATAGCCGATTCCGGGAGATATACTGAAGATGCCAATTAAATTGTACACCAAGATTGGAAGGGTGCTCAAGTGTGGAATCTCGGGACTGACGGACAAGCTGCTGAAGATTTGACGCATTGTTCAGTTGTTCCGTTCGCGTCTTCAGAAGCGAAGCAGGGCCTGAGTCTTGGGCAGCAGTGTACACTGAGGGAGACGATAGCAGATGACGGTGAAATACAAGGTGGTTGTGGCGGGCTGCGGCGGCATGTCCAACGCTTGGATCGATTACGCTCTGGAGAGGCCGGATACGGAGATCGTGGCCTTGGTCGATCTCAAGCTGGAGTTCGCGGACAAGATGAAGGAGAAGAAGGGCTTATCCTGCGAGACGTTCGCGGATCTGGCTACGGCCATCGAGCGGACTGGGGCTAATGTGGTCTTCGATGTAACCATCCCGTCTAGCCACTTTCAGATTGCCAGCACGGCCATGAGGATGGGATGTCATGTCTTCGGCGAGAAGCCGCTGGCCGCGACGATGGAAGAGTGCGATGCGATCGTGCGCATCGCGGAGGAGACGGGACGCACGCATGCAGTCATGCAGAACCGCCGGTTCGATCCCCGTATCCGCGCGCTAAGCCGGATGATCGGCTCAGGGACGGTCGGCCGTCTGGAGATGATCGGTGCCGACTTTTTCATCGGGGCGCATTTCGGAGGCTTTAGAGAAGAGATGGACAGCCCGCTGCTGCTGGATATGGCGATCCATACCTTTGATCAGGCTAGACTCATCTCGGGAGCGAATCCGGTGTCGGTCTACTGTCATGAGTTCAACCCTCCGGGCTCGTGGTATGCAGGACATGCCTCCGTCGTCTGCATCTTCGAGATGTCCGACGGCTCGGTGTTTAACTACCGGGGCTCCTGGTGCGCAGAAGGGGCTCCGACCTCTTGGGAAGCGGCATGGCGTGTCGTAGGGGAGAAGGGGACGGCGATCTGGGACGGTCACGGTCAGCCTTACGCGGAGGTCGTAGCGGCGGGTTCTCAGGAAGGGAAGTTTATCCGAGATTACGTCCGGATAGAACCGGCCGAGGCCGATCAGCCGGCTGACGAAGCGCTGAAGGGCCATCGTGGCTGTCTGGTGGAGATGTTTCAATCACTGGAGGAGCAGCGCCCTCCGGAAACGGACTGTCGGGACAACCGATATAGCATGGCGATGGTGCTGGCTGCGCTTGATAGCGCAAAAACCGGCAGGAAAGTAGATCTAGCATCATTTATATGCGTTTAGTGCAGGCAAGCAAGGGCTAGAGGACGGACCGAATTCGGTGATCCGTTTTCTGGCCCTTTTCTGTTTCTATGCTGTAAGGGATGTACTATTTCTGCAAGATGGTTAGGCAGGCGGTTCCTGATTCTTCCCCCTCAACTTCCTGATGGGGGCACTTGTGCCGAGGTGTATATGGTAAAATTATCTAACCTGACTTCATGTTGAAAGGAAGGAAAGCCCATGCAGCAGACCGATGATAACGAAAGGATCACGACGGAAGAAGAGCTTCGCGCACTAATGGGGTTTCCGAGCGAGCTCGTCCAGCGCAAAGCGATTACCCGGCTGGATGAGGCCTGCCGTGACTTTATCCGGCAATCCCCGTTTGCTTTGCTCTCCTCTTCCGATGCTTCCGGCCAATGTGATGTTTCCCCGAGAGGCGACGGCCCAGGCTTTGTCCACGTTGTAGATGAGCAGCATCTAGTGATTCCGGAGAGGCCCGGCAACAAGCGAATGGATACTCTGCGCAATATTCTGTCCAATCCGCAGATCGGAATGCTGTTTCTCATCCCCGGTCTAGGTGAAACACTGCGCGTTAACGGACGGGCGTATCTGACGAAGGATAGGCAGCTGCTGAGCCTGATGGCGGTGAGGCAGCAGGTGCCTCTAGTAGGCATCGTCGTCCAAGTGGATGAATGCTTCCTGCACTGTGCCAAGGCGTTCCGGCGCTCGCGGCTGTGGGAACCAGAATCCTGGCTAGGTCCCCAAGAGCTGCCGTCAGCTGCACAGATGTTGTCCAAGCATGTGAAGATGGACGGAATGAATGCCGAGCAGATTCAGGCGAGGCTTGAAGACAGCTATAGAAACCGGCTTTACTAATCCTTAGGAGGAATACTAGATGGATGAGCGTCGCTCTAGTTATCATTTTCAGCAGGTCAGTATTGGAGAAGAGGCTGAGCTGCTGCGCTTAAAGGAGCAGGCACTCATGGGCTGGGATAAGGAGCACCGGACGCTGAGGTCATTTGGCTTGAAGGACGGGATGAAGGTGCTGGAGGCCGGAAGCGGCCCGGGGTTCATCACGGAACAACTCGTGAAGGGCTTGCCGAATGGTTCTGTCACCGCCTTGGAGATAGACGAGGTTTTACTCGGTAAGGCGAGGCAAATGCTAAGCGATGTCCCCGCATCCAGACTTACCTTTATTCAAGGGTCCGTATACCGGACGGAATTGCCGGATGATACGTACGACTTTGTCATAGCACGCTTGCTTTTCCTTCATCTGATAGATCCGGTAGAGGCGGCTATCGAGCTCCGGCGTGTGCTGAAGCCTGGCGGCAAGCTCGTGATTATCGATGTCGACGATGCCATATTCGGGGCGATCCATCCGGACATTGACGTGCTCCCGTCCATCCTGAAGAAATTAGCCGCGCTGAAGGCCTCCAAGGGAGGGAGTCGTCATATCGGCAGAAGCTTGCCCCGGCTGCTCTCCGGATCAGGCTTTACGGATGTGGATATGGAGGCGGTGATTCAGCATAGTGACCTTCATGGGATCGAAGGCTTCAGGCGGGTGTTGGATGTCGGGCAGTTCGCCGGATTTTACCGCAGCGGAATCATCTCTCCTGAGGAATACGAGGCTTTGCACCGGTCGTATGACCAGTTCGTTCAAGCTCCGGATGCCCATGCGATGTTGGTTTTTCTGATGGCGTGCGGGACGAAGCCTCAGGGGGCTTGCGCAGACTAAGATTTAAGCTTAGGATGATCAAACGGGGATCACCTGCCAGGCCAGCATGCTCGCGGACCCTTCAAGTGGAGTCAGGCAGGCTGTGTCATTCATTGACTTGATGGAGTGATCCTTACGCATAAGAAGCATGGAGAGCTTGAATAGCTATACGTTCAAGAAGTGAGTCGAAGGAGAACATCAACCTATGAATCTGCTTGTTGTCGGAGATGTGCACGGCTGCCTGCATACCTTCCAGAAACTGCTGGACGAACATTGGAATCCCGAGGAGGAGGTGCTCGTCCAACTGGGGGACTTGATCGACCGGGGCAAGCATACGCCGGGAACGCTTCGGCTGGTTTGGGAACTGAAGGAAAGGTATGGCCCGCAGGCTGTATTTCTCAAGGGCAATCATGAATACGAATTTGTTCAGCATATTGAGCATGGGCCTAATCTATACTGGCTCCCTCAAGGTGGTCAGGATACCCTTGATCAGTTAGAGGCAGCGCAGGTGAAGGCTCAGGAGGTCGTGAACTGGATTGGCAGGCTTCCGCTGGTCTGGGAGGACGAGTATCTCTTCATCAGCCACGCCGGCATAGCGGCGCAGGCGGAGTACCCTTTCGATGAAGGGAATGAGCAGGGAGTATTGTGGAACCGCGCACCGCTCAAAAATCTCGGCAGGTTGCAGATTTTCGGCCATACCCCTTGCCGATCCGGACGTCCAGAATATGAGGAAGCCTCCCATTTCTGGAATATCGATACTGGCGCCTACCGGAATGCCGCGCTAAGCGCCATTCGCGTCACGCCGTTTGGAGAGGTGCTGGAAATTATCAGCTGCCCGGTCGATGCTAGAGATGTGGAGCCGCCGGCCGCCTCTTCTTGATGCTGTCCAAGGCGAGCGCCCGCCTCATAGAGGGATAATGATATGGAATGATAGTCAAACGTATAAAAGCGAAAACCGCAACCTGCCGGTCTTCGCTTCTTTTCCTGATGGAGGTTAATTGGATGATTCTGCATAGAGGTGAATTTTTATTCAGGCAGGGAGAATCCGGGCCGCTGTACCACCTGAGAAGCGGCTTGTTAAAGGTGGTGCGGATGCACCCAGACGGCTCCCAAATTTTGGTCAATGTGATCGTCCCGGGAGAAACGATCCCGCATCATTCCCTGATCAGTCCTAATCCCTACTATGGCTCGGCGATAGCGCTCGTGACCAGTGAGATCGAGATTCTGCCGGAAGCCGCTTGGTATCAGGAGCTGGAGAGAAACCCTGAACGCTACCGAGCCATCGCATTGCAGCTGCAGGACAAGCTGCGGATGATGCAGCAGCGGATGGATCAACTGACGGCCGTTTCGCCGGCCGACAAGCTGCGCAAGCTGGAGGCCTGGTTCCAGCACTATATCTCACCGGCTGCTCTGACGGATGTGCTGACGCAGGACGAGATCGGCCAGTTCATCGGGCTGCGCCGCGAGACGGTGAACCGGCTGCTGCGGAGCCAGGCGGACGAGCGCAATTCTTCCTGATCTAGCGCTGAGGAGCGGCGGTTTCTGCCCGGGCATCGCCTTCGGCAGCATCGAGACTGCCGGACGGGCCAAAAAATTCGTAATGAATATCGGCCGCAGGAACTCCCCATTCGCTCAGGAAGCTGTTCACAGCTTTCATAAATGGTACCGGTCCGCAGAAGTAGAAGCTCGCTTCCCGGGTCGGCACCACCTGCTTCAGCCAGGCCAGATCGATGTAGCCCTCCTTATCATAGACCTGCTGCTCACGGTCCTGTTCGGTGGGCTGATTATAGCACCAGTGGACCGAGGCTTTCTCTAGACAGCCCGCAAGCTCCTCCACTTGCTGCTTCAGGGCGTGAGTCCCGCTGTTCTGAGCGGCATGGATGAAGGTAACGGGGCGCCCGGGGTGGGTATCGGCCACCGTGCTCAGCATGCTGACCAGCGGTGTCAATCCCACGCCTCCGCTCAGGAAGACCAGCGGCCGCTGATCCTGCCGATCGAGTGTGAAATCCCCGGCAGGAGCCGACAGCCAGAGCACATCCCCCAATTGGACCCCCTCATGCAAATAATTCGATACTTTCCCCGCTGGCTTGCCGGTGGAGGCCTCCTCGCGCTTAACGGAAATGCGGTAATAAGGATTGCCAGGCGCGTCGGACAGGCTGTATTGCCGAATATGCGTATGGGCTTCGCCCGGGATCTCCACTTTCACACTGATATATTGGCCTGGCTCGAAGGGAGCCAGAGCTTCTTCGTCCTGTGGAACCAAGTAGAAGGAGGTGATGACGCTGCTCTCCTGCACCTTGCGTTCCACGCGGAAGGCTCTGAAGTCAGCCCATCCGCCCGTTTGGCGCTCAGCCTGCTGATACATCTCCGCTTCGACTCCGATAAAGACGTTTGCAATCACGCCATAAGCCTCGGCCCAGGCCTGCAGAATATCCTCGGTAGCAGCGTCGCCCAGCACTTCCTTGATCGCCTGGAGCAGCGTTTGTCCGACAATGGGATAATGCTCGGGCCGCACGCCCAGACTGCGGTGCTTATGGGCAATCTGCCGCACGACCGGCAGAATCGACTCCAGCTTGTCGATATGCTGCGCCGCAGCGTACACGGCATTGGCTAGAGCCGTCTGCTGCCGGCCTTGGCTTTGATTCGCATGGTTGAATACGTTCAGCAGCTCCGGATGCCCGGTGAACAGCAGCTGGTAGAAGCGCTTGGTGATGTCTGTTCCGTGCTTTTCCAGCGCCGGCACGGTGGATTTGATGATATGAATGGTCTTCTGACTTAACATAAATTTCTCCTCACTTTCATGGCTTCGGCATACCACCAGTATAGGAGAAGAAGAATTTCACGCTGTGTGATTGTAATCACATCATTTCGCAAGAAAGTGTGACGGATTGAAAAAAGGATCGGATTCTCTGATAATATAATGATGTCAGGATTCATTACGTGATATAAGAAAGAAATGGTGTGCTTCTTGTTTCTAGCTAAGGCAATGGAGGTGTGTGGAGCGTGTCTGTCATTTCGAAGGCTATACAGATCTTGGACTTTCTAGTTCCCCAAGGAAGTGAACGAGAGGTTAGTATAACGGAGATCGGTCGCGAGCTGGGGATGCCGGTGCAAAGCGTCCACCGGATCCTGGCCTCGCTGTGTGAGCACGGCTGGGTCACCCAGAACCCGAAAAGCAAGAAATACAAGCTGGGCTTGTCCGTGATGAAATACGGATTTCTCATGTGGGACAGCTTGATGCTGCGGTCGGTGGCCCGCCCGTTTATGGAGGAGCTGTGCAGCAAGACCAAGGAAACGGTCTATCTGGCGACCCGGGAAAACCTGGAGGGCGTGTACATCGATAGCATCGATTCTCCACAGCTGCTGAAAATCTCGGAGCCGATCGGTCTGAGGCTACCGCTGTTCGTCGGCGCCTCCAACCGCGCGATTTTGGCTTATTTGCCCGCTGACCTGCGAGAGAGGCTGTTGGCTCAGGCGCAATGGGAGCGGATCCCCTCTCTGAAACCTCTGTCACGCGAAGCGATTGAACAAGATATCGAGCAAATCCGCCGCAGAGGCTACGCCATAACTTCGGGCGAAGCGACAGAAGGAACGACGGGGATCGGTGCTCCGATTTTCTCCTATGAGCACACCGTTATAGGGTCCTTGAATTGTGCGGGCCCTTCGGTACGATTTACAGCACAACAAGTCGAGAAAATCAGCTATTATGTGACGAAATATGCGGAGTTAGTCTCCGAGGAACTCGGGTATCGCCGCGTCCACCGCGGACATCCTTGAGGGGGAGTAGAGCGCTGAGGCCATATGGCATGAGCCTGTATAGATAAAAAGCATCGTATTCCGCTATTCGGGAAAGTGTACTTCAGCAGACGAAGCAACTGTTGTAAGCTAATCTCACAGGCATGAAGGCGAAGACATGGATGCCATTCATGCCAGCCCCAATCCTCAGAAGGGGAACGGATAGGGAGGCTTGCAGATGAACTTGGTTTTGTTGAAGCATTTTTCTTTCGATGACGAATCGGCATTGATCTCATGGGCAACCCGGAACGGTCATTCAGCGAGCGTCCTTTATCCGCCTGAGCTTACGATTTATCCAGAGCCGGATACGTTCGACATGCTCATCATCCTCGGAGGGCCGATGAGCGTATATGAGGAGGCGCAGTATCCATGGCTAAAGCCTGAGAAGCAGTTTGTTAAGCGAGCAATGGAGCAGCATAAAAAAGTGCTGGGGATCTGTCTCGGAGCCCAGATGATCGCCGAATTGGCCGGAGGGCGCGTATACCGCCACGCCCACAAGGAGATCGGATGGCACCGGGTGGAGCGGACCGGACAGAGCCATGGCTTGTTTCCGCTGCCGGATACGTTCACCAGCTTTCAATGGCACGGGGATGTCTTCGAGCTCCCGGAGGGGGCGGTACATCTGGCGAGGTCTGCAGCTTGTCCGCATCAAGCCTTTGCGCTCGGGCCGCATATTCTCGGCGTTCAGTTTCATCTGGAAACCTCGCCGGCCTGCATCGAATCCATGCTGAAGCATTGGTCGGCGGAATTGATCGAAGGACCGTATATCCAGTCGGCCGCGGATATTCGAAGTGGACTGAGCCGCAGCGAAGCCTCCGCCGGGCTGCTTCACCGGATTCTCGACCGCCTCGGGGCTATTCAATCCCGCCAGTCGTTTACTTCACGAATCGTTCCATCGTAAACTTGAAGCGGTCACCGCGCACGATTCCGTACGAATACTCGATCGGCTGCTCCTTGTCATTATAAGTGAGCGATTCCAGCGCGAAAGCCGGGGAACCTGCCGGTACCCCCAGTAGGCGGCTGATGGCTTCTTCTGTCAGCACCGGCTCGATCGATTCCACCGAGCGATAAATGTTCACTTCGTACTTGGACCTCAGCAGGTCGAACAGGGAACCAGAGCAATCGTCATTCACGAGGCCGGGAGCTACTCGCCAAGGCAGGTAGGACGTGACATATTGCAGCGGCTCCCTATCTGCAACCCTCAAACGAACGAGCTTAACAACCGGGTCCTTCTCCTCGACATGCAGTGTTTCCGCCAAGGTGCTGTCCGCAGGGATCACGACAAGCTCCAAGACCTGGGAGTGAGAGGAGAGCCCTAAGTCCTTCATCTGCTCGACAAAAGTCCGGAGGTTCGGGGTAATCGACTCACGGATCTTCGGCTTCGAGACGAAGGTCCCTTTTCCCTGTATTCTCTGAATATGCCCCTCGAACTCCAGCTGCTGCAGAGCCAGCCGGATGGTAGTGCGGGAAACCTCGTATTCCTGACCCAGCTCAGACTCAGTTGGCAGCTTATCCCCTAGAGCATACTTGCCCGATTTGATCAGATCGTGGAGTTTTTCTTTCACGCTAATATATAAGGATGCTCCTTGTTTTCCTTCCATCGTGACACGCCTTCCCCCAAATGTGATCCAAACCATCAAAATAGGTTGTAACAAATTATTGAGAAATAAAAATAGATAGCTATATTCTAAACCTTTTCGAGCATCAATTACAACAAGCGTGACTAAAAACCAACTGAAATTCGCTTTTATAATGCGAAATTACTATCATTTAAAAAGAAAGAAGACGGGCCCTAACAAGGAAAATCATGTTGACAATGTTTTGTTATGATAATATATTTGAAATGTAGTAACAACTTCGAATATTAGATTGATATTAATATTTGTTACTACAAGTTGTTGCTGAAAGAATAGTGCAGCCGGAGAAATCCTGCTCATTACCTTTTTATAAGATTAAATAACCGGGAGAGGGATCAAGGGTGAGCGTAAGAGGAATCGGAATCAGTCTCAATGCCGATATGGTGAACGGCGATCTGGATGCTCTGGAGAAGCACTTGGGCTATATCGCGGATGCAGGCTGCGACTATGCCGAGTTGATTATGCATGGACTGGACGTCGTTATCGGGGGGCGTGTGCATCCTAGGCGACTGGAACTGGTGCGCCGTGTGCTGGACCGCTTCAAGCTCGGTTACACCTTGCATCTTCCTTACGAGCTGAATTTGATGTCGCTGGAGAAGGGCGAGGACTATTATCGCGGCTTTGAAGCCGGCATCGAGCTGGCGTCTGCGATCGGCTGCGATACGATCGTATACCACAGCTCGTATGCGGTGCTGAACGACTCCAATCTGGAGCATTATTTTAAGCAATACGGAAAAAAGTATCATGAGGAGCTGTTCGCCATCCTGCTGGATGAAGATGCGAATCGGCTGCGTGAGCTTGGGCGATTGGCCCAGGGAGCAGGGGTTCAAATAGGAATTGAGAATAATATCTGGTATGACATCAGGCAGGAGTATACGTATGGCATTCGTCCACAGGACGTGGTCCGGCATATCAGGCGGGTCGGGTTGCCGAATGTCGGGATGACCTTAGATATCGGGCACTGTTACTTGACCTCCATCGCGTACGGTTATGATTTCAAGGATGCGATTCTCGATGCGCTCCCTTACGTGTTGCATCTTCATGTGCACGATAATTTTGGCAAGCTGAAGGACGCCAAGAGCTATATGAGCAACCTGCCCTACGGGTACGGGGACCTGCATCTTCCGATAGGGTGGGGTTCGATCCCTTACCCGGAGGTATTCGACTGGCTGAGGAGCTATGAGGGGATCGTCAATATGGAAATTGAGTTTCGCTTTTATCCTCATTTTCAGGAATGCGTGGAAGAGATGAAGAAGTTACTATCCGCCTAAGCTACAAGGAGAACGAGTTATGGACAACTACGATATATTGATTTGCGGACCTATCTTCACGGATCTGATCTTCTCCGGTGTTCCCCGGATGCCGGAGCCGGGTGAGGAGGTATTCAGCCAAGGCTTCGATATTACGTGCGGGGGCAGCACCTATATTACGTCGGTGGCCATGGCGAGGCTGGGGATGAAGGTAGGCGTGCTAGCTCCGTTGGGAGAGGATTTTCTCAGCAAGTTTATCCAGGAGCAGCTGCGCCAGGAAGGCTTGTCCACGGAGCATGTGTACCACGCGGGAAGATCCTTCCGTCAAGTGACGGCGGCTATCAATTGCGGTGGAGACCGCGCATTCGTCACGTATCAGGACTCGCTGGATCACGAAGGGTACATCGCGTATCTCTTGGATACGCTGGACCGGATGGAGACGAGCATGCTGGTCATTAACGCCCGGCGTGAATATGAGCCTGTCATACGGAAGGCGCGCGACCAAGGAGTGACCATCGTGCTGGATATCGGCTGGGACGATGAATGGATCTATAGCACGGAGCTGAAGGAGCTGCTCCGGCTGGGGGATTGGTTTACGCCGAATCTATCCGAAGCTCTGGCGATATCGGGGCAAGATCGTCCCGAGGAAGCCCTTAAGATGCTGTGCAATCTGGTTCGTACCCCGGTCATCAAGCTGGGGCCGGCCGGGGCCATGTTCCGGGCGGAGGATGGGATTCGCTATGTACCCGTCACTTCTGTGCAAGACCCTGTCGATACGACGGGAGCCGGCGATAACTTTCTAGCCGGCTTGCTGACGGGCGTACTGAAGGGCTGGGAGTTGACCGATGCGATCCGGCTCGGCAATTACTGCGGAGCCCAATCGGTTCAGGGCATTGGCGGTAATGCAGTTTCACCTACATGGGAGCAGGTACTATCTTCATTTAAATAAAAACGGTCATATTCGGGGAGGCGCAAGATGATGAAACTGGCGATTTTGGGTGGCGCAGGGATGAGAACGGCACTGCTGGTAAACGGATTGATTCGGCATTCGGAGGAGCTTCAATTTGACGAAGTTGCTTTGTTTGATAACGATGAGCAGCGCCTCCGCATCATGGGCGGCTTATCGAGGTATATCGCAGAATCCAAGGGGTCTACATTTAAAGTTACGTTTACTACGGATATCCGGGAGGCCGTCCGCGGCGCCGACTTTATTTTCTCTGCGGTTCGCGTAGGCCAAGAAGAAAGCCGGGTACATGACGAGCGCGTTGCTTTGAAGCACGGCGTCTTGGGACAAGAAACGACCGGCCCGGGCGGCTTCGCCATGGCGCTGCGGACGATTCCGGTGATGCTGGAATACACGCGCATTATTCATGAAGAGGCTCCCAACGCCTGGCTGCTCAACTTCAGCAACCCGTCCGGCCTGCTCGCCCAAGCGATGAATACGTACGGCCATTGCAAGGCCATCGGCATCTGCGACGCGCATGCGGGGATGAAGAATGCGCTGAGCCGGTTTCTCGGGGTACATTTCTCACGGCTACAGGTCGATTACTATGGCCTGAACCACTTGGGCTGGATACCGAGAGTCTACCTCGATGGCGTCGATCAGATGCCGGTGCTGCTGGACCGCTTCGAGGAGCTGGCCAAGTCCGCGCATGTGTTCAGCTTCTTCGAGCCGGAGCTGATCCGCAACATCGGGATGCTGCCGAACGAATACCTGTACTATTTCTATTATCACGATCAATCGGTTAGACATATCTTGCAGGCGGGGGAAACCCGCGGGGAACAGATTGTGCAGCTGAACCGTCCCCTGTTGGAGCGGATCGCTCCACTGGTTCGTGAAGGCAAGCTGGCCGAGGCTTGGAAGGATTATAACGACACGCTGGATAAGCGCTCCAGCACGTATATGTCGAAGGAAACGTCCGGGCAGCTGCATAATATCCATGAGAGTGAGGCTCCGGCGCTCAACCAATTCGAGGAAGAGGGCTATGAAGGGCTCGCCATCAATGTGATCAAGGGCATTCACTTGAATAAGCAGCAGGTGCTGACGCTCAATGTGCCGAACCGCGGGACAATCCAAGGTCTGAAGCCCGATGATGTCGTCGAGGTGCCTTGCCTGGTGAATCAGAACGGCCCGTCGCCGCTGACGGTCGGCGAAATTTCTGACCTCGCGATGTCGTTGATCCAGCCGGTCAAAACGTATGAGCGCCTGACGGTGGAAGCCGCTGTGAAGGGGGATTACCAAGCCGCGCTAAACGCTCTGACGGTGCATCCGATGGTTCCTTCCTTCACAGTAGCCAAGTCAATTCTCGATGAATACTTGCAGGTGCATAGAGCCTATTTGCCGCAATTTCAGTAAGCGGCTGAGGTGTCAAGGGCAGCTTCTCCCGGTTAGGGGGAGGCTGCTTTTTTTGAAGTGAAAGTAGGTCGCCCGGGTGAAGTCGAGTGCTGCACCAGGCTATAGAAGCCCGGCGTCCATTGCCTTTTGCACAGCATCTTCCCGGTTGCGCACGCCGAGCTTCAGGTATGCGGATGAAGCATAGTTCCGTACGGTGCCATCCGATAAATAGAGTTTGGAGGCAATCGTTTTATAACGAAGTCCCTTGGATAACATGGTTAATATTTCAAGCTCGCGTGCAGTGAGGTCAAAGGTGTTCGTTGTCGGGGGCTCGGCCGATTCCGGGTCATTCTTCTCGGTTTCAAGCTGCCCAAACAATTGAGATGAGATATCTGGATCGATCAGCGTGCCGCCGCGATATACGAGTCGAATGTTCTCTGCAAGTACACGAGGGTCTGTCGTTTTCAGCAGATACCCATCCGCTCCGCTCCGCAGAACTTCCAGGGCCTGTTCGGGATCTTGAAAGGCCGTGAGAATGAGAATGGGCATATGCGGCCACTTTTCTTTCAATATTCGGGCTGCCGTCATGCCATTCATGGTGGGCATATCCAGGTCCATCAGGATGAGTTGCGGGCTGAGCTCCTCACATAGCTGAATGGCCTGCTCCCCGTTCTCCGCCAAGCCGACGACTTCCAAATCCTTGTGTGCCTTCAACAGGGCATGAAGACTTTCACGGATAAAGGGCTGATCGTCGACGATCAGCAAGCGAATCACTTCATCAGGCCGCTCGGCTTGTCTCGGCAGCGTACATACAATGAGGGTGCCTTGTCCAGGTTCCGAATACACCGAGACTTGTCCTTGCAAATTCATCGCACGTTCTTTCATCGCAGTCAGACCGAAGCCTTCTTGTCGGATCGCCATCCCGTTCCCGTTATCCTGTACCTCCAGCCGGAGCTGCCGCTCCTCGAACTGTAGAGTCACGGTAATAGCTGTAGCTTGTCCATGGCGCACGGCATTGGTTAATGATTCTTGCAAGCAGCGGTAGCAGGTCATTTTGGCCTGTTGGGATAAAGGGTACTCCTCACCAAATACTCGGAAACGAACGGGCACATTGGCATGTGCTTGAAACTCCTGAGCCAACTGCTGCAAGGACTCCAGCAGCGGAAGCCTCTCATACGGGGACTCCATCTGATGCAGGTATGTCCTGACTTCTTCCAGTCCCTTACGCGTTAATTCCAGCAGCGGTTCCAGCCTTTGTTCCCCTGCTGTCGCGGAAAGCTCTGGGCGCAATTGCTCCAAGCTCATCATGATCGAAGTGTAGGAATGACCGATCGTATCATGGAGATCCTTAGCCAGCCGATGACGTTCCTCAGCTAACGTGATGCGCTCGATTTGAGACAAATACTGTTCCAAGATGCGATTCTGTTCACGAATGATTTCGCTTTGACGGTGATTCACGACAAGCAGATGAAAGGCGAATCCGCCCGCATAAGCTAATACGGTGTGAAGCATCACGGCCAAGGGGTCACTCTGTTCGGAGACGACATAGATGAGCAGAGGGAAACCAAGCATGGTCATAGGACCCGACCACCGATAAGACGTAGCTGCACTATTAGCGGCAATCAAGAAAGCAGGAGTTAAAAAAGAAAGATAAGCTTCTGGAAATAACGATGTTAAATATAAGCTTAATCCGCCGGACAGGATGATTTCTGCAAGCAGATAGTACTTGTAGTTCAGCAGCAAGCATAGCCATGGGGCGGAGAAGGCGATCAACTGCCAAAAAATAAGCCCCCAAATCGGCAGAGGGATTTGATCCTGGAAGTGAAGGGTCGTGAATAGGAGCGATACACTGAACATCAGGCGAACCACGAGCATGAACCAATCATACCAGAACCATTGCTTTACCATCTCAAACAATATTCATCAACCCCTAATAAACCTTCGGTTTCTCTTCGCTATCCTCATTAGTATAGGATAAATGCTTAGTGAATTAAACTTTGAATGATGGAGCGCGTGTACATCCCGATCATTCGAACGAGGCGATGGCCTATCCAACCAAAGGGGAGTACGACGCCGAGCCCCGCGGCTGTCATCAGAAGAGATTCCTGGAGTGTATCGATGACTAGCCCGAAGAAGTAGACGTTGAATCCGTAGACGAGAATCGGAGCCAGGATCAATAACAGGGGGATCACGTACAGCACGAAGGCACCGATCAGACTGAATATACCGATCACGGATTTGAGCATTAACCATAAGACGGCCTGCCAGTTGCGGCGGTCGAGAAGCTCCTCTCTGGCTTGTATCCAAAAAGGGCCTTCCGGATTTGTTTGGCCTCTATAAGGCTGAACGGTGATATTGGTATAAATCTTGGTTTGTATACGTTCGTATTGGACGAAAGTCGAAGTGGTTCGCAGGATAAAAGTAAGCAAGGGAATGCCTATCAAGGTAAAGGAGAGGCTTAAGCCTAACGTAATGCCGAGCAAATAAAAGCTGAAATAAAACAACCCGCTAATGAAAGTAAACAGCAGAAAGTAGAAGTTTTGAATGAACAGGAGAAGCGTTTGTTTCATGAAAGATCCATCGTCCTTTCTAAAGGAATCATAGATGTATCTTACTGATTTCTTTGTCATTTCACGCAGTGCCATTCTGTCATATGACACAATAGAAGGCGCTTTGGATAGTCATGACGGAATGCAACTTGTTGAGATGACAAGCCTTTTGCCATACTCGACTTAGCCGAACGTTATGGCAAACAAGAAGTAAAGGAGAAATCATTCATGAACAAAAAGATTCGCACCTCCAGTCTTGCAGTTCTACTATTATCAGCTACGATAGCTACTGCGTGTACCGGACCCACCAACGTATCCCCCGCACCTGCTGCAGATAAGGTTAGCTTGGAGGGGCCACAGGATGCCAAGGAACTTGAGGCATTTGCAGATGGCGTATTCGCAGACAAGATGAAGAAGTTCAATACCGTAGGTTCTAATTTCGCAGTCGTCAAGGATGGGAAAGTGATCTTAAGCAAAGGCTATGGGTATGCCGACAAGGAGAAGAAGACTCCGGTGGATTCAAATACCGTTTTCCAAATCGGCTCTGTGACTAAGTCATTCACGGCATTGGCCGCTATGCAGTTGGTCGATCAGGGGAAAATCGATCTCAAACAGGACATCCAGGAGTACTTGGGAGGAATGAAGGTTCCGAATACAACGGGTAAAAAACTGACGATGTATGACCTGCTTACCTATGCAGGCGGCTTTGACTTGCCGGATATCGCCACGGGATCATCTCCCGAATTTGTGAATCAAGACTTCCCACTGAAGCCGTACATCGCCTCGCATATGCCAACGGTCGTCAGGCCACCGGGAGAAGCGTACACGTATGACAATTTTGGCTTCATGCTAGCGGGCTATGCGGTAGAGAACGTAGCAGGCAAGCCGTTTTCCCAGTATATGGATGAGCATATTTTCAAGCCGTTAGGCATGACCTCCACGAGTGTGCGCTTTACGCCCGAATTGCTGAGCAGAATGGCTTCCCACTATAACCCGGCTGGCGAGTTCGAGCCCTTGGAGGGATTTAATCCAACGGAAAGGCCTCAAGGCGGCATGGTCTCGACAGCCAACGACATGGCCAAGTACCTCCTTATGTATCTGAACCAAGGGAAATATGAGGGGAAAGAAATCTTGAGCCCCAAGGGGGTGGAGCAGATGCAAACCTACCAATTATTTGCGGATAAAACCATTCCCATTACAACGATTGGGTTCGAAGGCTATTTCAGAGAAAAAATGAATGATCAGAATGTGGTTTTAAAAGGAGGGAATGTGACCGGGCATTCTTCCTTGATTGTTCTTCTGCCCGACAAGAATACAGGGTTTTACATGTCCTACAATAACGACTCCATGATGAGCCTGGACGTATATGAGGAGTTTATGAATCATTACTATCCGAGGAAAACGGAAGTTTCAAAGTCTACCTACACGGCCATCAGCGAGAAGGAGGCTCAAGACTATGTGGGACTGTATGAAAACACGCGTCTTGCTTCCCTGAGGGCGAAGGTTTCCTATTCGGATGGAAAGTTAGTAATGGAGTCAGCTGCAGGCAAACACACGCTGAACATGATCCACCCTTTATTATTTGAGGATGAATCCGGTACTAAATTGACGTTTAATAAAAATGAGGCGGGTCAAATTGCCTATTACTACTACACGCAGTCTCCAGATCTTGTAGCGTATTCCCAAAAAATCAACGTGACTTCGCCATTTACCGATGTACCTAAGGATAGTCCATACAAGTCCTATATTGACAATCTCCATGCTTTGAAGGTCATGAGCGGGAAGTCATCGGGCCTCTTCGATCCGCAAGGAACGATGACACAGGCAGAATTCTCTGACGTGCTGCTGCGTGCCCAAGGGTGGCTGGTCATGCCTTACATGACGGAGTCGAATAAGAAACAGATGATGACCGGGGTGCCTGATTATCAGCCTAATGCTCCGATCACGAGACAGATGGCAGCGGTCATGATCCAAAACCTGAGGCAGGTGGAGCCTGGAACGAACGTCAAATTGAGTGGCGAAACGGATGCTTGGGCTGAGAAAGCTATCCAGGCGCTTGTATCCCAAGGTATCATAGACCCGGATACCAAGAACCAATCGGACGGTTCGGTCAACTTCCGTTCCAAGCAGCTTCTGAAGCGCCAAGAAGCCAGTGCCTTGTTGGACCAAGCGTTTAATTACTATACGTTGCCCATCCGTCACTAGAGATAACTAAAAACCAGCTAATTACTTGTCAAGTATTTTAATCTTGGAGTACACTAAGTTGCTGGTATACTAAATCAAGATATGATAAATAACCTTCATTGGCGTGAAGTACATGGATAAATATGGATTTGGGTTTGGTAGGGCTGGCGTTTATTAAGGATGGCATAAATGTGATGGAGAAGCTTGTTGGCGCAAGCAATCACGACCACCTTGTAAGGCTTGCCCTCTTTTTTTTGTCGTAGTACTCTCGAATTTTGGAGTTGATACTCCCACGAATCCCACACTGTACCGCTAAATACAAAGCATGATGCAGCCTCTTTGAGCCACGCTTTGTAATCCGTGAACTTGTTGCCGTAAATTTGCCTGAGCTGAATATTCCCGGGTCTATTCCTGCAAAAGCAACGAGTTGTTTCGCATGTTTAAACTGCTCTACGCTTACAATCTCTGCGACAATCGCAGCTGCAAGTTTATCTCCTAGGCCCTGTATGCCTTTCACCCATTCTACCTCAGGGAGACTCGACGCAATCTCGTCCATTTGCTTCTCCAACTCGCTCAGTTGCTCGGTAAACGAGAGCAGCAAGGAGACCATGCCTTGCAAAGCAACGGTTTAAGATTGAATCTCGGTTGATCGTTTCAATCCAGCAGAACTTCCTTGAGACGTTTCGCTTCTCTTCGACCCAACGCTTAGCATGAGACCTCCTTGTACATGTTTGGATCTCCTCGACAAGATTTTCAACACGTCCCTCCAGACAACTAATCAGTACCTTTAGAGATGTGACTGAGAACTGATCGTGAAACACCTTCTCATAAGCCGGGAAGACCTGGTCTAACAGGGCCCTCATATTTAACTTGGCTTGCACAAACATCCCGGTTACAAATGCATGCTGTCTGGTCACGTGTTGAAGCTCCACAAACGTCTCATCCCATGTAAGATGCGGCGTGACATCTCCTCGATCGTACATCTCCGCTAAATGCAGGCATCCACCGCATCTGTCTTCATCTTTCGTAACTGTACCGCTCTCGCTCGTTTAGCTTGTAACGGATTGACGATAAAGTAGGTCCATCCACTGTGTTCTAGATAGGCAACAAGTCCACGATGATAATGGGCTGTCTCTTTGAGAACCACGACGGGATCCGTCATGGTTCTTATTTTTAACTCAGCCAACAGTTCCCCTAAACGCTCAAACCCACTCTCTTCGTGCGGGATGCTCTCCAATCTCCCGTACGGTTCGTTCCGTTTCAGAAAGGCTGGTACAATACTAGAACCTTTCGCTACATTCACACCTAATACTGGCTCCATAGTAATCTCCCGTTTTAGATTCGCCAGCAATCCCACCATAGTTCCAATCCCATAGCTTCGCTTGTGATTGAAGGTCAAATGTCCCAAGCAGCTGAAACATAGTCATTTGGGAGTAGTGGGAGAACGTTTTTGCAACAGGGGCTGTGACCAAAAGACGCCGTTTTCTCCCGCTACCACCATCATAGAACGACCATAAAAATAGGCCAACCAGAAGTTTTGAACTGCTCCCCGTCAAGTAGACAGTGCAAAAAATAAAGATCTATGAAGCGGCCTTAGCCCTGAATTCCATGGGACTGAGGCCGTCTAGTTTTTTCTGCAATCGCTCGTAATTATAGAAGTGAATATAATCATCAATGGCGTTCTTCAACTGGTCAAAGGTTTGGTATTTATGTAAATGGTACTTCTCACATTTCAACGTTCCCCAAAAAGATTCCATTGGACCGTTATCCATGCAACGTCCAACTCGGGACATGCTCTGCTTCATTTTAGCTTTGTCCACCATTCGCTTAAAGCCTTGAGATGTATACTGGAAGCCCCGGTCGCTATGAAGGAGCGTTTTGCTCCTTGGCGCTGCCTTAGCGCCAACTTTAATGTTTTAGCGTGCCCAGCTAAGCACGCATCTTCTAGCCGGTGAAAGTCCGGTCGCGGGAAGAGCCAAGTCCCCGCGTAGCTTGGATACTTGCGTATGGAGAAATCTGTGCGTAAGAGCGTATCGACAAAAGTACCTGTCAGAGACAGGGCGAGCAACCCACCAGGCCGTAACATCAAGTGAATCCTGCCGCGTCGTCAAAAAGGCCTCGCAAGAGGGACAAGAGGAAGCCGAATCCCGTGGAACTGGATGAAGGCCATGGAAGTTACGAAGAACTTGGAGCGGTAACGAAGAATCCTCCGGCGTATGGGGAATGGCATGGTAGGAAAGAAGATGCAGTGAACTGGGGAGACCCTCCCCTGCACGGGATTTTTTTGAAACCGTAAAGAGACGATCTATAAGCCAGAAAAGGTGAAGTGAGCCGTCTGCAGGAAGGGAGTCCGAGGGGTGAATAGTACCGAAGAACGCAGGACAACACAACCTGTGGGAGGGAAGGCGCCCTGCTTTGTTCATGTTACTTAAGGAGGTACGAGTCAGTGAATGCCAAACGGCTAACGACACCAAAGGAAAACGTTCAACAACTCCAAGAGAAACTAGGTCATGCGGCCAAGGAAAGTAAGAAGCGAAGATTCCATGCGTTGTACGACAAGGTCTACCGAATGGAAATCCTGTGGGAAGCTTGGCGCAGGGTGAGAGCAAATAAAGGAGCGGCTGGCATCGACGGAGAAACGCTAGTTGACATTGAAAAGCAAGGAGAGCATATCTTCCTGCACGAATGCCATCGGCTCCTGAAAGAAGGCGATTATCACCCACAGCCCGTCCGGCGGAGATACATCCCGAAGAAAGATGGAAAACAAAGACCACTCGGGATTCCAACCATTCGAGACCGCGTCATACAGATGGCAACAAAGCTGGTCGTGGAACCGATCTTTGAAGCGGATTTTCAGGAAGCCTCATTCGGATTTCGACCGAAGCGAAGCGCGAAGGGAGCGCTGGACCGTATCCGAAAAGCATGCAACCGCAAAGGGAATTGGGTGGTCGACGTCGACATCCAAGGTTACTTTGACACCATCAATCAAGAGAAGCTGATGAAGCTGGTGGGAATGCGAATCAGCGACAGACGTATCCTGAAACTGGTGCGAAAGTGGTTAAAGGCGGGAGTTATGGAGGAAGGGATGGTGAGGCGGTCGGATTTAGGAACGCCACAGGGCGGGGTCATCTCACCGCTCTTGGCAAACATCTATCTGAATTACCTCGACATCCTGTGGGAGAGACATGGCAGCGGGACCGGAGAACTGACGCGATACGCGGATGACTTCGTCATCGTGTGTAAGACAAGGAAAGACGCAGATCGAGCATACGAACTTGTACGCACGATCATGGAGCGTCTGGAACTTACGTTACATCCGACAAAAACCCGAATCGTGGGCCTTTGGACGGGAGAGGAGGGTTTCGACTTTCTCGGTATGCACCATCGCAAGACGAAAGCTGAAACGTCCAAGGGGAACGTGTACTACACCACCCAACAATGGCTAACCCGAAAGGCAGAAGAGCGCATTCGGGAAGTGGTAAAGAAAAGATTGGCGCCGCCGAGGATGCGACATAAGACATTCCAAGAGCATGTAGAATGGCTGAACCCCAAAATACAGGGCTTGCGAAACTATTACTACACGGCCTACAGTCAATCGAAGATGGCGAAGCTGGATTGGTACATCGTACAACGGCTGTCAAGATGGTATGCGAAGAAGCGACAACGCTCACGATGGGCGAGCTCGGTCCGCGAGGTCAGGTTCCTGGCGACACAGTATGGACTCAAAACGCTATTGTAATCCGCATGCCCATGAATGACGAACATCGGAAAGCCGTATGAGGGAAAACCTCGCGTACGGTTTGATGAGGAGGGGCTGATAATTTTCAGCCCTTTACTCTAGAACACGAGCGGATTATTATTGGAATGCCCCAGCACATAAGAAATAATCGATTTATCATGAAGGTCGAGAATTGCGCTTAAATAGGCTTTCTGACCGTTGCCGTACTTCAATTCAGTGACATCTGTTAGCCACTTCTCATTCGGAGTTTCCGCTTGAAACTGACGGTTTAATACGTTTTCAGCAACATGTTGCGGCGTAGCATACTCATATTTCTTTTTCTTCCTATGGATGACGGATTGTATCCCTTGTATCTTCATCAGGCGGTACACACGTTTGTAGTTCATCTGTTTTTCGGTTTTCCGTCTCAGGTGTAGCGTTAATTGACGGTAGCCGAAGATGCCTTCAACCTTCTCATGCAACGCCATCATGACTGCCGTCAGCTCCTGGTTCTCCAACTGGCGTTGGCTAGGCTTGTGATGGAGCCACTTATAGTAACTTGACCTTGGAATCCCTGCAACCTTGCACAGAAGCTGTATGCTAAGCGATTCTGCCTGCTGCACGGATTGGATCGCGAGGTACATGTTTTCCTGTCGATGCCCGCTTAGCGACGCCTCCTTTGAAGTTCCTGTAACTTTTTTAAGAAAGCATTCTCCGCTCGTAAACGCTCATTTTCGTACTCCAGTTTCTTCATGGCGAGCTTTTGCTGATCGGCCTCGGTTAACTCTTCAGGTGCCTTCGTGCGTCCTCTGCCGTCGCGCAAAGCATCCTCGCCACTTGTATCGTACTTCTTTACCCATCCATAAACTTGCTGATAAGAAACGTGATACTTTTCTACTGTTTTGTGATAGTTTCGATCTTGCGAAAGGCAATACGTGACGATGTCCATTCGTTCTTCCCAAGTCGTTGTCCGTCCCTTTGTCATAGTGGCTCCGCCCCCGTTCTTGTACGGTCTTAAACCGCTATGACTATTATACTTCTTAATCCAGTTTCGGAGTTGTGTACGGCTTGCTATACGATACTTCTTTAGGATCTCATTCTGTCAGTACTTTCCAGATAAATAATCTTGAACAGCCTGAAGTTTAAGTTCCATAGAGTAGCTCTTATTCTCTGCACGAAATGCCAACCCTTCGACTCCGTACAGTTCATAACGACGTCGCCACTCCTTCAAAGTACTGACGTTAATGTTATATTTACAGGCGATCTCACTTCGTGATCCCCATCCTGCTTCATACTCCTTCAGAATCGCTAATTTGTCTTCCCCGCAGTACTCATTTATTTTCGACATGAAAAAACTCCCCTTTAGGTAGAAAGGTTTTATTATTTCACCTGTCTACCTAAAGGGGAGCATATCAGTTTCTGGCTGACCTAATAATACGAAAACCTCGGTTTATGAAAACCTGGAAAGTAGTCGTGATGGATGAAATCCATTTTTAGCTACAACGACCTCACCTAAAGCTCAACCTGCCGCTGTACCAGCTCAATGAATATGCGTTTCGCTACGGCGACGACCTGCTCATGCGTCAGCAACTCGAGCTCTTCGCCGATCGCCATGTCGGTAAAAGATTTAGGATATCAAAATTTCTTCAATCACAAACCTTCACCATGGCTTACTAATAGTAAGTTATAGGTTTTATAGTTCAATGAGTGATACTTCTGGATAAATTTCAAAGTAAAATCTTTATCTCTTTGGAGTCAGCGTTTCTCCCTTATCAGGATCAGTGTTTATACGTACAAACCAACTTCCTCCATTCAAAACGGTTGTAAAGGGGACCTTCTCAAATTCTTTTTTTCCATCTGTAAAATCTATAAAAACTTTAAAAGACTGGTCATTTATTTTCTCGGATTGATTAATCTTTACCTGAGAGATATTCGATCTTTTTACACTTTCAACAAATTTATCTTTATCTGGACGATTATTAGGATCAAGCATTTTATATGCGTCTTCTCCATTTTTATCTGATATTGCCTTCCAATAATTACTTACAATCCTTTCCGATTCTAACTTAGAAGTTTCACCTGTGTCTTGCCTTGAAACCTTATCAGAGGCATAATTTTTTGAATTAGAGCAACCCGTATTAAGCACAGCGCCGCCACATAAGAATACACTTAAACTTAACAATATTATTTTTTTCATATATTCCCTCCAATAACATTTATTTACAATAATTTATATGATAATATT
This sequence comes from Paenibacillus filicis, assembly GCF_038070315.1. Lineage (NCBI taxonomy): Bacteria > Bacillati > Bacillota > Bacilli > Caryophanales > Paenibacillaceae > Paenibacillus > Paenibacillus filicis. The sequence goes on from NZ_JBBPCC010000010.1 coordinate 52,702, forward strand.
CACCATAGCACTACTAACCATATTATACCAAAAAAAAATAATAGGAGGAAAGTTTTATGGACAAGATCAAAAAAATTCTATTTTCTTCTTTAGTTGCCTTGGCAACTTTACCAAGCACTGCCTTTGCAACTACCCCGCCACCGCCTGGAACCCCTGTTACTGAGGGAGAAGGGACTGCTATTATTTATAATAAATTCGAATCAAATGGAATAGTGAAACCATTATACAGCAGTAATTATTTGTGGTCAGCTAATATAGAAGCGACCAATCATTATCAAATCAACAAAAATATTACTTTATCTAGTGGTTATTCTGGAATTACTATCTACACTCTTGGTCAGAAAAACGGCTCAACAAACAATACGACTTATTCGGTTGGGGTAGATGAGTGGCGGTTTTTTGGAGGCTACTATTATACAGTTGAAACAAAAGAATTCACTTACAACACAACTCAAACAACAACGTATTGGAATCTTTCAACAAGTACACATTACAGAGTTCACATTTGGGGAGCAGTAAAAGGCAATGTCGATGTCTACGAAGCTACACCGTAAACAGCAATAATTCTTGGAATACGTAAGGGGCTGTCCCAAAAGCCATGAAAATGGCTGGGGGACACCTCTTTTCAATTTCTCACAACTAAAAGAAACCGTTTCTTCGTAAAATGGAAGTTCGATCAACCATTTACGAAAGGAACGGTTTCTTTGTGCACTCGATGTGCTCGAATCGCCTAGTCACCCCTTGCTTTAGAGGCTTATTTTCTGCCAAGACAAGGTTACCGGAGGTCCTTCTTGAAATAATAATGCTGGAAGCCTTGCGGAGCATCTTCGAGTACCCCGAATTCGCTATACCCGTGCTTCCGGTAAAAGTCGGGCGCCTGGAAGCTGAAGGTATCCAGCTTAATCAAGGTACAGGCCTTCTCCCTGGCAATCTGCTCGATCTGCTGCAAGAGGCGTGAGCCGTAGTTCTGTCCCCGCAGAGATTCATCCACCCACAGGATATGGACCTCGACCCAGTTCCAGCATAGAGCGGCCAGCAGCCCACCGACCACCCGGCCGTCCTCGGCCTTGATAGCAAGGTTGATCGGTTCGTAACGTCCAGGGGCATGCTGCGCATTGAACTTGATCAATTGGTTACGGATATATTCGCCCTCTTCCGGCGTCCCTTGCACAATAGGCATAATATCTGTCATAGCTTCGGCTCCTTGCTCTTTTCTTCATACTATACCACCGAATAAACAGGATAAAGTTGACAATTTACTTTTACACTTGTAATATTGTCGTATGAGTATGTTATTACAAGTGTAAAAGTAAATAGGGCAAGGGGTGAATACAGTGACACAAGCTATTCCGAGGATATCGGAATCGGAGTGGGAGATCATGAAGGTAATCTGGAGGCAGCATCCGGTTACGGCTGAACAGATCGTGGCCGAGATTCCTGCTGAGCACGAATGGAGCGACCAGACAGTTCGAACCTTTATCAACCGATTGGTGAAGAAGCAGGCGATCGGGTTCGAGCGGACGGGACGCAGCTACAGCTATTATCCGCTCGTATCGGAACAGGAATGTGTAAAGGCCGAGAGCAGTTCCTTTATCAAGCGTGTATTTGGCGGAGCGGCCAACCTGATGGTTACGAACTTCTTGGAGCATACCGATCTGTCCGAACAAGAAATCGAACAGCTTCAGCAGATGCTGAAAGACAAACAAAAGAAGGGATAGGCATCCGCAGCCTAAGGAAGCGGGAGGCTTATCTCCAAGAGGTATACGATGGATATGATTGAGATCGCATTCCGATGGTTCCTGCAGACGACGCTGGCAGCCAGTGCAGTTGCGCTGCTGGTCATGGTGATCGCCAAGCTATTCGGCTCTCGCATCAGCCCCCGGCTGCGGCACGCGCTGTGGCTGATCGTGCTGGCGAGACTGCTGCTGCCGGCCGTTCCGGCCAGTCCGGTCAGCCTGTTTCAAGTGCTGCAGATGGACCATCCTGTGAAGAGCCTGCTGGCCTCTATGCACTCCCTGACCTCAGGCTCTTCCCGGCAGGAGGCCCCGCCCGGCTCCGTCGACTTGGAGGTCCCGACAGATGTCCGTTATCTCTACGCCAATCTGGGAGAGCAAGGTGTGACGCTGGAGGAGGGGCCGAATCCGGCAGTCCCTGCTGGGAAGGAAGAAGGCGTCCTCCTCAAGAGCGCAGCGTTGATCTGGCTCGCCGGAGCTGTTGCCCTGACGTTGGTTATGATAGTGCGTATGTACAGGATCGGCAAGAGCTTCCGTATGTTCAGACAAGTCACCGACCCGAGGCTGCTCTCCATCGTAGAGGAAAGCCGGAGAAGTCTTCATCTGCGCAGGCGGGTTCCCGTCTATACGGGAGAGGATGCTTCGGCGAGTCCGTTCTTATTCGGGCTTATTCGTCCGAAAATCTATATTCCCGAGAGTTTGAACCGAGAGCTCAGCCAGGAAAGGCTAGCCCACATCGTCTCCCACGAGCTGGCTCATGTCAGACGATGGGACGCCCTCTGGAACTTGCTTGGAGGGCTGGCGCTTGCAATCCACTGGATGAACCCGCTGGTCTGGCTGTGCGTCAAGCGGATGAAGGAGGACCGGGAGCTGGCTTGCGATGCTTGTGTCTTAGAGACGCTGGGGGAGAACGAGGCGGTGCCGTATGGTATGACGATGATCGAGATATTAAAGAGTCATTCCGCCGAGCGCAGCCGTCCGCATGTGCTTCATTTCTTCGGGTCGAACCATTACCGCCAGATTAAGGAGCGAATTCGGATGATTCATGGATTTAAGAAAGGGTCTTACAAATTATCGCTATTGGCTATAGTCGGGATGCTCGCTCTAAGCGCGGCGACACTAACCAAGGCGGCCGATCCGGTTAAGCGAAGTGTGCCGGATAGCTACGCGGGCGGAACGTCGGCATCGGACAACAAGCTGTTGTTTGATAATGAGAAGTCACGGAAATATGATAATCTGGATAAAGCGGTGCTGGTCGCCGGCTTCAGCTTCAAAGTCCCCTACGAGCTCCCGGAGCGTTATAAGCTGCGAGAGGTCGGGCTAAAGCGTGACTCGCAGGATGGGTATTGGCGTGAAGTCCGAATCGACTTCAATCAAGGTAAGGGAAATAAAAGCACGGGGAGATTTGCGTTTTATGCTGTCGACGACGGTGAGGGGCTGGAGGCTGCTTATGCCCGTATTGAGCAGGAGGAGCAGCGCTTCGCGAAGGACATCCCGAGATCGGTCACCCTTACGAAGGAGTCCTGGAATCCAAACGGCTTGAACGGGCTATTGATCAAAGTTACCTTTGGGAAGGCCGAGAAGCGGTACTACCTGTGGCAGGAGGCTGGAGTCCGGTACCAAGTCGGTCCGGGCGATATAACCGAAGCCGATGTTCTCCGGTTGGTCGCGTCCATGAAGACGCCGAGTCTGCCGATGGGCGAGGCGTATGTGAGCGACACGCTGCTCGTCGCGCCGATGTACGATACTGATGATATCCAGCGAGCCAGCGCTTCGATGGGCATTGCCCCCAAGTTTCCGCTGCGTGTACAGGGGCAGTTCCAGGCGGCGAGCGCCATGGGTACCAAGATGGTGAACTTCCGTCATCCGAAGGACGATGAGGATTACCAGAGAAAGGTGCTGTCGATTAGATACAGTCGTATTGTGGAGAGCCAAGAAGGCGTACAAAGCTTCAGCTTCCGGCAAATTCAGAATAACGGCATCTTCGAGGAAATCCGCAGCAGCGGTCACGTTGCCTTCCAGCGGATCGACGGACAGCCCTTCCAGGTGAAGGTGAATGCCGTTTCATTGGCTGGACAGGAGGTCTACCGGACGGAGCCGTACAAGATCGATGAGGCGCTTAGCGGTTCGACTGAACCCGATGTCTACAGCTATTTCTGGAAAGAGAACGAGGTTTGCTATCTCGTGGAGTTCAGCCGGGACGGAGGCAGTCAGATGGATGAGATTGTAGCCTCTCTGATCCGGGAGCAGCCTACAGATATCAGTCGCTTGAATTGAAAAGCAGGCTTGAACGGAGAACCAAGAGCGGCCCGCCCCAGCGGGTTGTTCTTGGTTCTATTCATTTCCCCCAAAAAACACGCCACGTATTGATCTTGTTCGGCCAGCGCGACAAGATCTGTGAACTTATGCGCACAAATCGGGGCAAGCCATTTACCAGAGGAAGAAAATAGGGTATCGTTACCATGCTGTGTTCCGGATTTCCTAATCTGACTTGGATGGAACTCATAGAATATTATGGATCAGAGGAAGCGTGTAGCTATGAATGAACAACAAACGAAGATTAAGAAATGGATCAATTACCAACGATTTGCGTCAGGACTGATGCTGCTCGCTCTAGCCGCGATCCTCATTGCACCGGCTGATGCAAGAGCAGACTCGTTCACCGATTTAACCGGCCATTGGGCCGGGAGTGTGGTGGAAACAGCGATAGCCCAACACTTTATTCAAGGCTATGAGGATGGGACCTTTAGGCCCGACCATGAAGTTACCCGAGCGGAAGCGGCCGGCATGCTCAGTCGTGTCACCCGGCTGAAAGGGCCGGACAAGGCGTCCGACCCTTTCCCCGGGCTGGACAAGCATTGGAGCCGCAACGAGGTCAGCAAGCTGGCTGGGCTAGGGTTCATCTCGAGCGCGGATTATCCACAGGGCTTTCAGCCGGACGCTCCCGTCTCACGCTTTGAAATCATGAAGTGGATGGCGACGGGCCTGGCGCAAGCCGATACGGGGTTCAGGCAGGCGCTTCAGGACACGGTACATACACTGCTGCCTACGCCCGAAATCTACAAAGGCGGGGTCGAGCCTGAACAGATTCCTTACCTAGCGGTCGCCAAGGGAGCCGGCTTGATCGATGGCTTCGACGACGGGTCTTTCCGTCCGAACGGCACGGCTACCAGAGCCGAGCTGGCTGCTATTCTTCTCCGCTATGCGCGTGTGGAAGGCAGCAGGGCGGAGGATTATCAGGCGCTGAACGAGCTGCGTGAGGTCGGTCTGACCGGGACGAATGCAATTAGCTTGACGCCGTACCGATATCTGAAGAAATCAACCACTGACGAGCAAGGCGTGTACCTACCGGAATACATCAAGATGATGGGCATCGGCCTGACGAGGAAAAGCGACTTCGATTCATTGAAGCCTTATTTGGACAATCCGGATACGGGTATTTATTTTTATTCGGATGATCATCCGGAGCAGCCCCGCTTTGTCCCGCTGAAAGACTTGAAGACAACGATCAAGGAGGCTGTGCTGGAGGGGGAACAGCAGCGGGAATCGATGTATCTCGGGCCGGGCCATCCCAAGGACATGTCCATCGAAGACGTGAAGCTGTACTTCCAGCACCGGTATATCCATCTTAAAGTGGATGACGAGCTGGTGCCCTATACCAGCTTTGCCAACATCACCGATCGCCCGATCACGGCGGGAGACTTGGCGGTCCTGACCCTGCACCGAATGATCTTCGTAGAAGTGCCAGCAGGGGAAAGTCCGAAGGGCGTGTACGCTTCCTTCTTTATGGATGGAGGCGAGCCCTGGATGAATGGACATACGGAAGGAATCTATCTGATCTTCAAGGAAACAACGATGAAGGTACTGGACAAAACGATGGATCTGATGGAGTTTTACAACGCTCCCGGCCGTGCGAGAGGCAACGGACTATTATTCCTGAACCGTATCCCACTAGATATTGCGGCTAAGAAAGGGTTCACTACTATTCCTGATTCACACCGGAGCTTTTTCGTTCAAGGCAGCGAGAACCGGTTTTGGTCTTATAACTCCTTCCCCATGACGGATAACCGCAGCCTTATCATAACGACAGACTCCGGAGACCGTGTCTGGATGAGCAAGTAAAACAGGACGCCTCCAGCATAACCCGAGAACCAAGAGTAGACCGCCCCGGCGGCCTGCTCTTGGTTTTTTCGCATAGATGGAACGGGCAGGAACAAAATATTTACGAGTCGGCCCAAAAATATTCCATTCATTTTAAGGAAAGCGGTCCTTATAATTTGAACTGTAGCCAAACAAACCTGACATCAACTCAAGTAGGGGGATCTCCATATGAAACATAAAAAGAAAATCGTGCTGCCGTTATTGATCAGCAGCAGTGCACTCGTATTCTCGGCTTGTGGCAGCAACGGTGCCAATCCGGCGGCAGAGGGCGGACAGAAGCAGACCCAAGAGGGCGGCGCGCTGACACTCTGGATGTTCGATACGACCGATTATATCAAGCCGGCGGCGGAAGCCGTCGCCAAGGAAATGAACGTCAAGCTCAACTACGAGTTCATCAACCCGGAAACGTACAAAACGAAGATCAAGGTAGCGGTGGCAGCCAACGAGCTGCCGGATATCTTCGGACAATACAACGGCCGCTCCGAGCGCGACCTGATCCTGAACTCCAAGATGGCCGCCCCTCTGAACGATGCGCTGAAATCGACGGGACTGGAATCCAAGTTCCTGGACGGCCGGTTGATCAAGGAAGCCGACGGCAATATTTATTCGTTGCCTTACCGTCCGGAGCAGTCCGAAGTGCTGGTCTATAATAAGAAGCTGATGGCCGACCTGGGGCTCCAGCCTCCCAAGACCTGGGATGAGCTGCTGAATGTCATCAAAGCGGCGAACGCCAAGAACGTCATTCCGATCGCGCTGGGCGGCAAGGACCGCTGGCCGGGGGACTTGCTCTACAACACGCTCGTGCTGCGTGAAGATCAGGAAGCTTACGCCAAAGCACAGAAGGGCGAAGGTAAGTTCACGGATAAGCCATTCGTCGATGCGGCGGAGAAAGTGATCCAGCTGGCCAAGGAGAAGGCGTTCCAGCCGGGCTTCCTCGGCAATAGCGACCTCGAGGCGCGTGAGATGTTCTACAGCGGTAAAGCGCTGATGGTGATGAACGGCTCGTGGGTATTCGCCAAGGCGATTCCAGCGCTCGGAGATAACCTCGGCTATGTGAAGTTCCCGCAAACCGGAGCGGCCAAGGATCCGTTCCTGTCTAACACCGGTGACCGAAACAACGCTCCATACGGGATTTTCGTCAATGTTCAATCCAAGCAGCAGCAGAAAGCCAAAGAGTTCGCGATCCGCTATTCCTTGATGATCAACGACGAGCTCGTCAAATCCGGCCAGCCTTCGTTCGCCAACACGGACGTGAAGCCGACCCAGAAGGTGAATGAAGCCTATGCCCAATACCTCGAGGACTTCAAAGGCTACAAGTTCATCCAGACGTATTGGTACGATACGGTAGCTGCGGCCGTAGGCGATGAATACCGCGACCTGAACCAGAAGCTGTACACCGGCACGCTCTCCGCGGCCGACTTTACCCAGAAGATGGAACAGATCATGAGAAAAAAATAAATAAATGAAGCGAGAGAGGCACATATACCTCGTGTGTAAGTGCCTCTTTCCTTTGGGTCAGAGGGTTAGGGAGGAGATTACATGGAGAAAGCTTTATCGAACCGCTGGGTGCTGAGTTTGTTTTTGCTGCCCGGGATGCTGTTATTCACCGTATTTTTTATTTATCCAGTAGCCCAAACGGTGTACTACAGCCTGCATAACTGGGATGGAGTCACCTCCATGAGATTCATTGGGCTGGACAATTATGTGAAGATGTTTACCGACGATCCGAACTTTAAGACGGCCTTCGTCAATGGCTTGGTGTTCGTGTTCTTCGCCTTGCTCTTCCAGCTGCCGGCTGCGTTCATCCTAGCCTTGCTCGTCTCGAGAAAGGTCAAGGGCAGCAAGTGGTTCCGCAACATTTATTTCTTCCCGGTCATCATGTCTACCACGATGGTGAGTCTGATGTGGGGCAAGATGTTCGATCCGACCATCGGTCTGATCAACAGTATCCTGCGTTCGATCGGCCTGGAATCCTGGGCGCAGCTATGGCTGGGAGACAGCAAGACCGCGCTCTTCGCCGTCGCATTCGTCCTCGTCTGGCATCATATCGGCTACCATATGCTGATCATGTATGCAGGCATCCAGAGCATTCCCGAGCAGATCTATGAGGCAGCCAAGCTCGACGGGGCTTCCGGCCTGCGGGTCATCTGGCACGTGACGATCCCCTTGCTGGCGGACGTATTGAAGGTCGATGTCGTGCTCGCGGTAGTCGGCTCGCTCAAGGTATTCGAGCAGGTCTACGTGATGACGGGCGGCGGACCGGACAACAGCACGACGGTCATCGCACTGCGTATGTTCCAGGAAGCCTTCCTGAAAATGAACTTTGGTTACGGAAGCGCGTTAGCGGTATTCCTGGTCATCCAATGTATGGGTATTGCCTGGATCATCAATAAACTATTTGCCAGAAGTGTCGCGCGATTGTAGGAGGAAGTGATACAATATGATGAGTAAAAACAGAAGCGCAACCAAGCTGACTTCGTATATCGTATATGGCATCATGCTTGTGATCGCAGTCATACAACTGGTTCCACTCGCTTGGCTAGTGTTGATTTCATTTAAAAATAACTCCGAAATTCAGGTAGGCAGCATCTTCAGCCTGCCCAAGGAATGGCTGTTCTCCAACTATGCGTCCGCCTGGGTTCAAGGCCAGGTCGGCGATAACTTCGTCAACAGTGTGATCGTAGGCGTCGTCACTGTATTTTTTGTCCTCTTGCTCAGCTCGATGATGGCCTACGGCCTGACTCGGCTCAGATTCAAGTATAACAATGTATTGCTGCTGATCTTACTGGCTGGGGTTATGGTTCCGATTCATGCCACGCTGGTACCGCTTTTCTTACTACTGAAAAATCTCGGGCTGCTGAAGACACAATTGGCGATCATCCTGCCGTACATCACGACAAGCATCCCGATTGGGATATTTATTCTGTCGAGCTTTCTGCGGGGCTTGCCTAAGGAGCTGGAGGAGGCCGCGTTTATCGACGGCTACGGCATTATCCGCTCCTTCTTCCAGGTCATCGTACCGCTGCTGAGACCTGCGCTTGCTTCAGTCGGCATCTTTACGTTCCTCCATGTGTGGAACGAGCTGCTGATGGCAGCCACCTTTATCCAGAAATCCTCCCTTCGTACGCTTCCGCTCGGACTCATGAATTTCAGCGGGGAGTATAGTGTGGAGTGGGGACCGTTATGTGCGGCGATGCTGATCTCCACGATTCCTCTGATCCTGATCTACATTTACTTCAGTGAGCAGATGGAGAAGAGCTTCACAGCGGGTTCGATTCTGAAGTAGTTCATCCAGCGTGACCATAACGGGAACGAGATACCAAGAGGAGCGGCATGCCCGGCTCCTCTTTGATTTATGCACACATCGGCAGAGGGAGGGGAACTTATCAACAAGCTCAGATCCGTTCACAATCTGACGATTCGCAAGAAGCTCCAGATTATCAATCTGCTGATTATTTTACCCAGCATTCTGCTGCTGACCATTACGCTGTACAACATGACCTACAAGCAGGTCATGGAGCGGACGCTCCGCAGCTCGGACCACAAGATCGAGCTGATCGCGAACAGCATCAACACGTTATTCAATAATATCGAGAATTTCTCCAAGCTTGCGATGATCAACAAGTCGTATCAGTCGGTGCTGAATGAAGGGGAACGGGAAGGCCAGGATCTCGAGGATACGCAGCTGATGTATGTGGGGCTTACCTCGCTGCTCGAATCCAGTCCGTATATCGATTCCGTCGTGATTCAGTCCGTCCAGGGGAATAAGACGTATTACACAAACAATATCACCAACCTGTCGGAAAAAAATCTGTCCGTCTATCCGAAGGACCAACTGACCGAGGCGAAGGGGTCGGCGGTATGGATCGAAACCTTCGAGAGCCCCTTCTTGGTCAACGGGCAGCACAGCAGCCTGCTCTCCGTCGGCCGTCGCATCATCAACATCAGCAACGGGATGCCGCTTGGCTACATCTATATCAATATCAATGAAAACCGGTTGGCCAAGCTGTACGGCCATGACGAGGAAGGGATCCACAGCAAGCTGATGATCACGAATGCCAGTGGAAAAATTCTGTCCTCCAATGAGCCTCATCTGCTGAAGTCATCGCTAGAGCAGCAGAAGCTGAATGCGATTCTTGCGGACGACGGGCTGACCTCGCATCTGTTGAACGACGGCAAGGAAACGATTATCTCCTCCAAAGCACTCGACAGGAATGGCTGGCGGGTCGTCTATGAGGTGCCGAGCAAGGAGTTGATGAAGGATCAGTGGCAGATCAATCTGTTCATCATCGGCTACGGCATTCTGGGTCTGTTGCTGGCGCTGGTGCTCTCGATCGTCTTCTCCAATTGGATTACGAGGCCGATTATCCGGCTGAGCCGGGCGATGATGGCCGTCGGCGACGGCAAGCTGGATACGCGGTCGCCGATCTCCTCGCAGGATGAGGTGGGCCAGCTCGCTTACAAGTTCAATGACATGGTTAGCGAAATCCAGCGGCTGGTGGATACGGTCAATCTCGAGGAGAAGCAGAAGCGCATCCTGGAGCTGAGGCTGATGTATTCGCAGATCAAGCCGCATTTTCTATACAATACGCTGGAGACAATCCGGTCCATGGCGCTGATGAGCAAGGCGCATGATATCAGCAAGGTGGTGAAATCGCTGGGCGATTTCTACCGGACGTCGCTCAACCGGGGACAGGAGCTGATTCCCGCGGGCCAGGAGAAGAAGCATCTGGAGAGCTATCTGTATATCCAGAAAATCCGTTACGGGCATATCGATTACCGCATTAAGTTTGACGAGGAGATCGGTGATTGCCGGATTCCGAATATGCTGCTGCAGCCGCTGGTGGAGAATTCAATCAATCATGGCTTGCGGGAAAAGCGTGAGGACGCTTTGTGTGAGATATCCGGCTTTATCGAGCGAAGTCCGGATCGGGATGTGCTGTGCTTTATCGTGAAGGATAACGGCAAGGGGATGAATGAGGAGCAGCTCCAGGGGATCTGGCAGCGGGAGGAGAGCCACCACCCGGATCTGTCGAGCTTCGGCATCCGCAATATTCAGGAGCGCATCCAGCTGCGTTACGGACCGGATTATGGTCTGACGCTTACTTCGGTGGTGAATCAGGGTGTGGAAGTGCGCCTCCGCATACCGCTCGTGTATGACAGACAAGCAACTGCTGTTGCTGCTGCGGAAAGGAAGGGGAAGGTCCATGACCTCTGAGAGCTATCGTGTCATGATTGTGGATGACGAATATTATTTTCGTAAGCTGCTGACCAACTTTATCGATTGGCCGCAGTACGGCTTTGTGATTGATCAGGAAGCGGAGGACGGGGCCACGGCTTTGGAGCTCGCCCGCAGCGGGCAATATGACTTGATTATCGTCGATATCAATATGCCGGGGATGACGGGCCTCGACTTCGTGGAGGAATTAAGGTCGTCCCATATTCAGGCCAAGATTATTTTTATCACCAGCTACGATATCTTCGAGTATGCGCGGACGGCGATCAGTCTGGGCGCTTCCTATTATTTATTGAAGCCGGTGGACGAGGATGAGCTGATCAAGGCGCTGCAGGAAATCCGTCTGGAGCTGGACCGGGAAGCGGAAAACACCGATTACTTCGAGCAGCTGAAGGAGCAGGCGGAGCGAGCCAAGCCGCTGATCAAGCAGCAATTCGTGCGCCAGCTGCTTATGCATGAGCAATCGGTCAAGCAGGACGTGCTGGACGGCCAGGCCGAGTACTACAATCTGCCGCTCAACGCGGCGTATGTCGTCGTCGTGGCCGAGATCGACCGGCTCAGCGAGCGGTTCCACAAGGAAGAAGAGCGGCAGCTGTGGCGGTTCGCCGTGAAGAATGTGCTGCAGGAGACGCTGGAGGGAGCGGGCGCTCACTGCGAGGTGATCGACGGTGAGGATCAACTGGTCGTCGTGCTAGCGGGATTTCCGGAGATGACGGACTCCGCGCTGTATGGGCTTTGCGAGCATGCCCGGACATTCATCGATCATCGGATGAAGCTCCGCACGACCTTGACCTTCGGCCAAATCTACGAAAGCCTGGATCAGGTACATCTGTCGTACTCGGAAAGCCTGTATGCGCTCAAGCAGAAATTCAGCAATGGCGACAATCGCGTCATCGCCTTTGTACAGGAGCATATCGACGCCGAGGATGCGGTATTCTCCACGCCGCTGAACCGGGTGGAGTGGCTGGCGGTTATCCGCCAGCGGAATGCAGAGGCCGTCCTCGCCAAGGTGGATGACATCTGCGCGAAGCTCGTCCACAACCGGGCAGGCAAGGAAATCGCCTTGTTCGTGCTGATGGAATGCGTGTCGCTCGGAAGCACGGCGATTCTGGAGCAGGGCGGCACGCTGCCCGTCGGATGGATGACGGACCGGCACAAGCTATTCGGCCAGATCTACAGCCTGGAGACGATATCCAGCATGCAGCAGTGGCTGCATCTGTTTTTCAACGAAGTGGTGTTTCAGGAGATGAACGATCCATCGCCCAAGCGCCGGGGCTCGGACATTGTTGGCAAGGCGACGGCCTATATCGAGCGGGAATATGCGCAGGAATGGATCACCTTACAGCAGACCGCACGGGAGTTATCCGTGAACCCGAGCTATCTCAGCCATATCTTCAAGAAGGAAACTGGCAAAACCTTCATCGAATATTTGACGGATGTCCGGCTGGATAAGGCTTGGGAGATGCTCAGAGACCTCACGCCGGACGGCTCCGTATCGTTCAAGGTCGTCGATGTGTCGCAGAAGGTCGGCTATGCAGATCCCTATTACTTCAGTCGCTGCTTCAAGAAGAAGTTTGGCGTCGTGCCTAGCAAGCTGCTGCAATAAAGCGGCATGAACGCGCGTACGGCTTGATTTTTACGCGGATAGCGTATATGATTTTCATTATTTGTACCGGCTATTTAGTGCATGAATAATGAAAGTGGTGAAATAACCGTGCTTTCGATGACAGCGCGTGTTCTTCAATTAATAAGGAAGGCCAAGCTTCCGCCGTCCAAGGCGGAGATCGCCAGCGAGCTGGGGGTTTCACTATCCGCGGTCTCTGTGCATATCGACCGGCTGATGCAGCAGCAGCTCGTGGTCGTCTCCCATGTGGGCAACTCCAGCGGAGGGAGGAAGCCCAAGCAATATACGATCAACAAGGATTATGGCTGGATAGTATCCATCGAGCTGGGGACTTCCTTTACGCAGGTGGCGATAACGGACTTTGCCTGCAATATTCTCATCTCACAATCATCCTTTAATGATATTAATGAGGGCCCGGATGCAGTGCTTCCCCATGTTAGCCAATTCGTGGAGGAATTGCTTCGAGACAACAGCATCGATCCGAAGCAGGTGAAGGGGATCGGGATCGGCATCCCGGGACCGGTCGATTTTCAGCTGGGAACGCCGATAGCGCCTCCGATTATGCCGGGCTGGGACCAGTATCCGATCCGGGAGTTTTGGGCGAGACACTATGAATGCCCTTGCTATGTGGATAATGATGTCAATAATATGGCGCTCGGCGAGCATGCCAAAGGGTTGAATGTCGGGGTGGACAATCTGATCTATATCAAGATCGGCACAGGTATCGGCTCCGGGGTCATCTATGACGGCAAGCTGTACCGGGGCTCCACCGGCAGCGCGGGAGATATTGGACACTTCGACGTCGGCAATGACGTCGTCTGCTGGTGTGGGAATCAAGGCTGCCTGGAAGCGAATGCCGGAGGCCGCGCCGTCGTCGATCATGCCCGGCAGCAGGCACTGGCGGGGAAAAGCGAGTATTTATCCAGCGTGCTGGAGAGAAATGGACAGCTGACTATCCACGATCTGGAGGAAGGGCTGCTCAAGCTGGACCCGGTGACGGTGGAACTCATCCGGCAGAGCGGGGCTACGATCGGTAGGGTCATCGCTTCGATCGTCAACTTCGCCAACCCGTCGCTGATAAGTATCGGCGGGAAGCTGTCGGAATTCGGTGATATGTTCCTGGCTGCCATCCGGCAAGGCGTGTATCAGCGGTCGATGCCGCTGGCCACGCGCAATCTCATGATCAATAAATCGATTCTTGGGAAGCAGGCCGGACTGGTCGGCGGCGCTTATATGACCATCGATCAATTGATCCTGGAAGCGACCAACGAAGATATCGACAGTTATCTCAACTAACCGCATATTCATCACAAGAAGTGGCTGAACGCGCACAGGGTGCCGGTCAGCTGCTTTTTTTGTTAGATTTCATCCTTGCAACTAATCACTATAACAAACATACTTTTATCATTGAAAGTTAAAAGTATGTTTGTTATAGTGGAAATAAAGGGGAGATGCGTATGCGGAAGATCAAGGCAGCCATTATCGGAGCCGGTTTTATCGGCAAGGCTCATATCGAGGCCATCCGTAGATTAGGCTATGTGGATATTGTAGCGGTCGGGCAGAATGGTCAGGACAAAGCGGATGAATACGCCCGTGTGCTGAAAATCCCCAAGGCTTACGGGAATGTTGAGGATTTGTTGAAGGATCCTGAGATTGAAGTCATTCATAACTGTACGCCCAATCATCTTCACTTTGAAATCAATAAGCAAGCGCTGCTGCACGGCAAGCATCTGCTGTCGGAGAAGCCGCTCACCCTGCGCGCCTCAGAGGCCAAGGAGCTGTACGAGCTGGCGGCCGGGCGGTCACTGGTGACAGGCATTAACTTTAACTACCGGCAGTTCCCGATGGTTCAGCATCTGAAGTCCATGGTGAAGGATCAGGACCTGGGCGAGCTGCATACGATCCGGGGCAGCTATCTGCAGGATTGGCTGCTTTACAATACCGATTATAACTGGAGAATGGAGCCCGAATATGGCGGGGAGACGAGAGCCATCAGCGATATCGGCTCCCATCTGTTCGACCTCGTTCAATATGTGACGGGCTTACGCATCGCGGAAGTATTCGCGGATATCTCGATTGTTATTCCACAGCGTTACAAGGCCGTTGGCTCCAGAGAATCGTTCCAGTCCGGGACGGACGGGGACATGGAGCTCGTCAACATGACGACGGAGGATTACTGCTCGGTGCTCGTCAAGTTCGAGAACGGAGCGAGAGGCGTGCTGACAGTGTCCCAAGTATCGGCCGGCAAGAAAAATGCGCTGGAGCTGAATCTCGACGGCAGCCAGGCCTCCGGTTCGTGGAAGCAGGAGGAGCCATTCAAGCTGCTGATGGGGTACCGGGACAAACCCGGCGAGACCGTACTGAGAGATCCGAAGCAGCTCAAGAAGGAAGCGCTACCATTCATGCATTACCCCGGCGGGCATGAGGAAGGCTGGACGGACAGCTTGAAAAATATGATGCATCACTACTACCAGGCCATCGTGAATGGGGAGCCGCTATCCGATTCCGTCGCGACCTTCCGGGAAGGCTACCAGGTGATGACGATTAATGATGCTATTCTCCGTAGCGTGAAGTCGGGCACCTGGGAGAAGATCAGCATCGGCTAGCCCTGCCAATGTTATGGACAGGGAGCGTACGGTCACCTGAAAGAAGCATGCAACGTGGTCGAATGCTTATTATTGAGGTCAGCCAGAAACTTACTTCTGGTTGGCCTTTTTTTGATTAGACCCAAAAAATGCTTGAGTGTAACGTTGCGTTATACCCTATACTAGCCCTAGGAAGGAGTTGAGAAAGATAAAGAAGAGGTATTATACCGCTGGTTCATTCGCTAAACTGACCTCAACGACTAAGCGTACGCTACACTATTATGATAGCAAGGGATTGCTCAAACCAAACAGCTACAATGAAAAGGGATACCGTAGCTATTCCGATGATGATCTGTTCCGACTCCATCAAATATTGACCTTAAAATATCTAGAATACTCCCTGGATGAAATCAGCGAGTATTTGGAGCAGGACGGCAAAGATTTTAATGCTTCTCTGAAGCTGCAATATGAGTTGCTACTGAAGAAGCAGCAGCATACCCAGCGCATAGTGGATACGGTTGAACGGGCAATCGCGATCATTGATGATAACGATACGATTGAACCAGAAATTATTATGCAGATGATTCGTTCCATTCAGCATGAGGAGGAGCAGAAGCAGTGGCTCTCCGAGCGTTTGCCGGATCCAGTCGTACAATCCATATTAATGAGTGAATCAAGCTCGGATGAACGAATTCAGGTAGAACGTGAGTTCATGATAGCGTTCAATGATCTGCTCGCCATGTACAAGCAAGAGCTGCCTCCGGAACATCCACATGTACAGGAGCTTGCGCTTGCTCTAAAGCTGCTTTACGAGCAGCTGCTTGGACAATCGCTGCAGGAACTGGGGACTAGCGACACGGGAACAGTGCTAAGGGAGATGGACCCGCAGCTCTTCCCGAGCTTCGAGCCGGGACTTATGAATTACTTCTCTGAAGCGATATGGCATCTGTTCCGTCTTATGTGGGAGGAGAAGGGGGATGAATAGGTAAAGTCCCCCCATAACGAAGTTGTCCGTCAAGGTATGCTCGAGGTCGTCTACAGAGATAAATCTAGGTATAAAAAGGTTAGTTAAAAAATTCTAATGACTCAAATCCGCTTTTTATTATTCCAACTAGAAGGAGTTATTTATTCATGAAAAAAATTAGCGCTGTATTACTTTCCCTATTCTTGCTTACTTCTGCATTCTCTTCCGTTCACGCATCGGAAACATCCATATCTGTAGGGCTAAATGGAGAGCAAATCGAGTTCAGCAATTCCGTACCGTTCATCGAAAACGGGGTGACGCTTGTCCCGATGCGTCCCCTTCTGGAGAAGCTGGGTGTCCAAGTGGAATGGGATGAACCGACCGGTACCGTCAGCGGTTCGAAAGAAGGACTCTCCTTGTCTCTGAAGATGGGTAGTACGAGTGCAACTGCAAACGGCAAGGCAGTCACGCTGGAAGTAGAGCCAAAGCTCATCCAGAATGTCACGTATGTGCCGGTCCGCTTTGTCGCTGAAACGGTAGGCTATCAAGTGGACTGGAATCCAACGATGCGCCAGGTTACCCTTAATTCTGGACAGCAATCCGAGGGAAGCAAAGGCTTTCTGTGGAAGGTAGAGAATAAAGGCAACACCGTGTATTTGCTTGGTACAATCCACACAGTCGACAAGACTATATACCCGCTGCGTCATGAGATTGAGGATGCGTTCAATGCTGCTGACTACTTGGGCGTAGAGATCGACTTTGCAAAGGTCGTTCCCGACGAATTAACTAAATTGATAACCGATGTGAGCACCTATAAAGACGGAACCACATTGAAGGATCATATCTCTGCACCAACCTATAACAAAGTTACAGCATTCCTGAAAGAAAATGGGCTACCGGAGAATAGCTTCGATAACATCAAGGCGTGGTATGCTCAGCAACAGATGGGGAACATTCTAGCGGCAAAACAAGAATTAAACGAGGGTATGGGGATTGACATGTATTTGATGGGGAAAGCCATCCAAGCGAAAAAGCCAATTGTTGGACTGGAAACGTTTGAGTCCCAGTTCGAGGTTTTCAACAACTTTGCCGACTCTTTACAGGAAAAACTGCTACTTCAAACGTTGGATCCAAGTACTTTGCCCCCTTCTGCTGCGGAAATGTCGATGGATGAAATTCTGAGAATATGGAAAGATGGCGATGATAAAGCCTTGCTTGATATGGTCAAAACGCTTCAATGGGATGATGACTATTTCAAAGGTATGCAGATTGACCGCAATGCAGCAATGGCTGAGAAGATTAAAGGCTTTCTGAACAGTAATAACAAAGAAACGTATATGATTGCAGTTGGAGCTTCTCATTATGCGGGTGACTTCGGTCTTGTTACCTTGCTGGAGAAGGCAGGCTTCAAGGTAGACAAACAGTAGGTTTTAGATCATCATTCCTAACACTGCAGGGCTAAGCGTGAGGTTAGCCCTGTTTTTTAACTGGCTATCTGCGGCAACCCAGAAAGAAGCGATTAAAAAACTGGATGGAATGACCATGGCGGTATAGGCGCAGTTATTGCGCACGAAATCTCTCGTGGCGGCGATGCGATGTACATTGCTCCAGGTTAGTATTTGGTAAAATATTATAGTGGGAGTGTTTATGATGTCAATCAATAGGGACGTGCTACAAGAATCTTTGGATCCCGGTCTTCGAGTTCGTCCCCGCGTACGGTGGGGTGTTCTCACATATTTCCACTACATCGCAGTCTTCTACGCGATCTTCGTGCTCAACGGCGTCGACTACATGCGAATAGCAGAGAATGAGCAGACCCTTCTTCTCTGGGCCGTAGCACCGATATCCGGCGGTGCCGTGCTGACCATCACAATGGTCACGATCTATGGATGGTGGCGCCCCAGCCTGGTTGAAAAGCGGCGTCTTTCTCGATGGACGATGATTCTCCCGATCATCATGATGGTCATTGCGATCGTGAACATGCTGATCGCCGATTTCACCCATATCACACCTCTCATGTGGCTGTATCTTATCATCAGCTGCATCCTGGTCGGCCTCAATGAGGAAACGGTCCACCGAGGTCAGTTGATAGTCGCTCTGCGCAGCCGATTCGGCGAAACCGGGGTTTGGCTGCTCTCAACAGCGATGTTCTCAGCCTTCCACCTGCCGAACTTCTTCCTGGGCGTCGGGGCGAGTGCTGCCCTGCTCCAGTTAATGAGCACTTTCGGCCTCGGTTCGATCTTCTACCTTGTCCGGCGGTCTACCGGATCGCTCGTGTTCGCTATGCTCCTGCACGGACTCTGGGACTTTAGCATCTTCACTACAAATGGCTCGTCATCGTTTCCCATCGCTGGTGTACTAGCTCCGTTGTTGGCGATCGCTGCAGCAATCACGGTTCCGATCATCCTCCGCCGTGAAAAGCGACGCGATAGCGCCGAAAGCGTGTCACAACCAATCGGCTGATTCATCCGTTCGGTCGACGAGCGCTCTCCTCTTCTCGCAGCCAACACGTCGGCCAGAAGTCCTGACTAGGTGCACTCGGTCAGCAGGCTGGTAGTTCCCGATCTTCCAATCGGCTACCGGCCTTATTTGTATGGTATTATTACATTCTGCATCGTCAGCTGTTTGTGTTGATAGATGCCATTGCCATATTAGGATTGATACACAAAAGCAGGCTTACTGTTTAGGCTCTGCTTCTAGCAACAATCGCAGCTTATGGCGAGTATCCGTACCGTTCGCCGGTGTGTTGATATACATCTTCAGGTTGTTGTCTTCGGATACTAGAAAGCTGGTTAACTCAAAGCTCAGCGGTCCAAGCACGGGATGATTGAGTAATCTGTAAGTGTCTCGGTCTTTATTGAGCTGATGCATAGGCCACCATTGATCGAATTCCTTGCTGGATGCTCGAAGCTCCTGCACAAATTCCGTAAGCCAAGGTTCTTCAATGTATGGACTGCAATCTGCCCTGAACTTCCCGATCATCGACTGTGCGCTAGTTTCCCAATCAGGGAAGAGACGTGCAAAGTTCGGATCTGTGAACATGATTCGCATCATGTTGCGGTTGCTGCAATCTAATCGGTTGAAATCATAGAACACAAGCTCAGCTGCCCGATTCCAGGCGATGACATTCCAGCGATTGTCCACAATCAGGGACGGCGATTCCACCAGTTCGTCCAGCACATGCTGATGCATCGGGTTGACTTCATTATAGCTAGGGAGATATGAAGGAGGGACATGCTGGGCGAGGGTATACATATGCACAATCTCTACGCGATTGAGTCTAAACACTCGAGAAAGGCTCTCTAGAATTTGTGTAGAAACCTGAATCGGACGTCCTTGCTCAAGCCAGGTGTACCAGGTTACGCCTATGCCCGCCAGAGCAGCAACCTCTTCTCGTCGCAGACCTGGTGTTCGGCGGCGTAGTCCTGCGGGCAACCCGGCCAGTGTTGGGGATATTTTAGCTCGACGTGTTTTAAGAAAATCCCCAAGCTCTTTATAACGTTGCTTCTCATGATTCATTTTAAAAGCCACCAGCCCTTCAGTACGTAATCATTTTCGTAATAGAATGCATTTCTGCATCTTATCGAAGGATGCTAGTAGTATAAACGAATGTTTTTTCAAAAAGCAAAAGGAGCAGCCTCATCGCATTAAGAAATGAAATGAGATTGCTCCTTTATATATGTTTTACTTAGTAGCGAGAACCGAAGACAACGCCTTGCGGGGCAATAGCATCGATTTGTGCTAGGTCTTGTTTTGTCAGTTCAACGTCCAATGCGCCAAGATTTTCTTCAAGGTAAATAGTACGTTTTGTTCCTGGGATTGGCACGATATTATCGCTTTGAGCGAGCAGCCATGCTAAGGCTAGCTGGGATGGCTTACAGTCTTTCTCTGCCGCAAGCTCTTTAATTTTGGCAACAAGATCAAGATTTTTTTGGAAGTTATCTCCTTGGAATCTTGGAGAAGTACGACGGTAGTCATCTGGCTCGAGATCCTCGTAGCGCTGAATCTGCCCTGTTAGAAATCCACGGCCGAGTGGACTATACGGCACGAAGCCGATGCCTAGCTCACGACATGTCGGCAGAATAGAATCCTCGACATCACGATCCCATAAAGAATATTCAGTCTGTAGTGCTGTTATAGGATAAACTGCATGTCCACGGCGAATAAGGTCTGCGGATGCTTCTGACAGCCCAATGTATCGGACCTTTCCTTCCTTAACAAGCTCTGCCATTGCTCCTACAGTTTCTTCAATTGGAGTATCGGGATCGACTCGATGCTGATAGTAGAGATCAATATGATCGACATCGAGACGTTTTAGACTGGCTTCACATGCTGCCTTCACATATTCAGGACGACCACTTACGCTGAAGGATCCGTCTTCCCCAATGACACCGCCGAACTTTGTCGCTAAGACGACACCGTCTCTGCGGCCTTTCAGAGCACGCCCGAGAAGCTCTTCGTTTTCTCCCAAGCCATAGATATCAGCCGTATCAAGCAGAGTGATACCAAGCTCCAATGCTCGGTGAAGAGTACGGATCGACTCCGCCTCATCCCGCCCTGCATAGAGGTCAGACATGCCCATACATCCGAGCCCTAAGGCAGACACCTCCAGTTTACTGTTTCCAAGCGTTCTTTTTTTCAAGTCAGTCTCCACCTTTCTTATTCGGGAATGTCATATAGCAGATTTACGTTTTTTTTTGAAAAAAAAGATCCTTAACACATCATACAGAGTACAGCTCGATGCAGACAGATACTTGTTTATGCGGGTATTAATACTACTACGGTACAGCAGAACATAATTTGTGCAAAGCTTAACGGAAAACGGGATTGGAGAACTCTTGGGGCGGAAGAACAGGGAAGAAATAGCCGCTGCGCTTAAATACTGTTTCGATGTAAATATCCGCCGAGCATGGATTCGGGACATCGCAGGGATGTTTGATTAAAATCATTTTTTACAAAAACCACTCCGAACTTTATGTTAAAATTTACTAAGGGAAATTGAACGGGAGGGTAAGAACATGAAACGTACGGAGGTTTTCTTTGATATAGAGACGTTACCACTAGCCATCAGGCAGTATGTAAATGGGGCAACCATTTATGATAGCAGTTGTTCCGAACATGCAAAGACACTTTTTGTTTCGGGTGCAGAACGTGCTTTTCTAAAGATAAGCAAACGAGGTTCACTTGAGCGTGAATACAACATGACAAAATTTTTACATAAACATAACTTCGCACCGAAAGCCATAGCCTATGAATCAGAATTAGATTATGATTATTTATTTACAGAAGCGGTAAGTGGTGAAGACGGAACAGCAGGCCTTCACATTGAGAATCCTAGTAAATTGGCAAGTGTATTCGGCGAATATCTAAGAATGTTGCATTCACTTCCTACCGAGGGCTGTCCATATGACAATAGAACTCATGAATTGTTACATGAAACACAAACTAAGGGGATAGACCTTAGTATGATGAAGAAGTACAACTATTCAGCTATAGACAATGTGGTCATTCATGGTGATTACTGCTTACCTAATATCATCATGGATAATTTTTCATTCAAAGGTTTTATTGATTTGGGATATGGTGGGGTAGGCGACAGACACTACGATATTTATTGGGGAATATGGACACTACATTATAACTTGAAGGCTGATAGATACAGGCAGTTATTTTTAGATGCATATGGAAGAAGTGATATTGACGAGGACGGACTGAATTACTTTACAAAACTCATTAAGTTGACGGATTAAAATCATCGATTTAGCAGTATTCATTCAACACAAAAGAGGGGCTCGCGCCCCTCTTTACTATTTCTTCCCATACATCCCGACTATTCATTGCCTGGTCCCGGTTCATACCTTATTTTCTCGACCAGACAAGAACATGGCGGGAAGAAAGGATATAGCCGCAAAACCCACCGACCACCAAAAAGCTGTTTGATAGGCATGGGCTAGCGAAGAAAGGCTCGCTCCCGCTCCTTCCTTCAATTGTTGACCGATAACGGTCGCCAAGATGGCTGAGCCGAATGCGCCTCCGATCGTCTGAAAGATGCGTGTCGAGATACTTGCATGTGGAATTTGCTCCTTCCGTAATCCTTTATACGAGGAAACCAAAATCGGAATCAGAATACCATTTAACGCCGCACCTCGCACAAGCTGCGCCGCACCCAGCAGGAAATGGTTTGTATCCACCCACGCGAAAGCAAATGGAATGCTGGCCACAAGCGTCACTGCCAGCGTATTAATCGCCACATTGACCATCGTTGAATCCAACTGAGATGCGATAGCACCAAACACCAGAATAAGTGCAATTTTCAAAACTCCGGGGTCTATTTTTTCTTTTTGAGGATTTATTGCCTTTACTTGAGTATTAGCCATTGTTACCACCTTTCGTTCGTCTTTAATTAAGATACAGTACGTACCGTACCTTAATTAATTATAATCATATTATCATTCGCGTGAAAATGCAATATACTATTTACAGGAGCCCAGATGACCGAACCGAAATTCAGCTTGGAAGAAGGAATATGTTATGGCGGAACAATCGAAAGATCGCAAGGGGAATAATGAGGGAGAACAACAAACGACAAAGTCGCGGCGGCGCGGGGACGTTCTGGAGAATGCCCTTCTTTCAGCCGCTTGGGAGGAATTGAGGGAGACCGGCTATTCGCGATTGACGATGGAAGCTGTCGCCTCGCGGGCGAAGACAAATAAGAATGCCGTCTATAGAAGGTGGCCAAGCAAGGCAGAGCTGATTGTGGCAGCTCTTAAGAAACATACACCCACACCTTCCCTTGAAGCTCCAGATACAGGGAATCTGAGAGAAGATGTGCTTACCTTGCTGAAGAGAATTATTAAGCCTATGCAGATGATCGGGGCTGAGACCATTCATGGACTGATGGTCGAATATCACGGGGACGAGCTTCATTCCAAGATGACATTGCCTCCGAGATCAGAGGATATACTCGCTATAGCCATGAAAAATATCCTGCTCAACGCGGAGCGGCGAGGCGAGGTGAAGCTTGAGGAACTGCCGGATCGCGTCATCACCCTTCCTGTTGACCTGATAAGATTCGAAGTGCTCACGACTCACACCCTGCTGACCGATGAGGCCGTTGTCGAGATCGTGGACATAATTTTCCTGCCTCTCGTACAAAAACTTAACAAACAAGGATGAACTGGTCTGTAAAATAGAACGTGGAACCTTTGAAATCGAGAAAAGTTGGGCATACTGACATCATAGAAAACTCGATTCGGAGGAAACCAAGATGACCGAAAAGTTTTGGACCAAAAGAGATATCCGTGCTTTTGTCGATGAACACAAGTTCCAATCCGTGGAACACATTCAATCGACGCTGAAAGACATGTTCAAAGATGTGCTGGAGGAAGCGCTGAAAGCTGAGCTCGATACTCAGCTCGACTATGCGCGCTACGATCAGAATAAAGCCACAAAGAACAGCCGTAACGGCTACGGGAAAAAGACCGTGCATACCGAGTATGGTGACATGGAGATTCAAGTGCCGCGGGACCGGCTGGGCGAGTTTAATCCCGTGGTGATCAAGAAAAACCAAACCAACGTGACCGGCATTGAAGACCAGGTCGTCGCCCTGTACGCTAAAGGTGTCAGCACCCGTGACATCCAGGATCACCTACAAAACCTCTATGGGATTGAAGTATCCCCAACTCTCATATCCAATATAACCAATAAAATCGTACCGCTGATCAAAGAATGGCAAAGCCGCCAACTGCAGCCGGTTTATGCGGTCGTCTTTCTCGATGCGATTCACTTCAAAGTCAAGCAGGACGGGGCCATTGTGAACAAGGCGGCCTACATGGTCATTGGGGTTGATCTGGATGGCAACAAAGATGTGCTGGGCATCTGGATTGGCGAGAACGAATCGGCCAAGTTCTGGCTAAGCGTCTTGAATGAGCTCAAAAACCGAGGCGTCCAAGACATCCTGCTCGTCTGCGTGGACAACCTGACCGGCTTCAGCCAGGCGATTAGCGCCAGCTTTCCGAAAACGGATATCCAAAAGTGCATCATACACCAAATTCGCAGTTCCACGCGCTATGTGTTCTACAAAGATCTGAAACGAGTCACGGCTGATCTCAAGCCGATCTACAAAGCACCGACGGAGGAAGCTGCGAGGGCGGAACTGGATCGATTTGAGGAAGAATGGGGAACGAAGTACCCGTTGCTCGTGAAGTCGTGGCGACAGAATTGGGAGGAACTCTCGACCTTCTTTGCCTATCCGCCGGAGCTGCGCAAGCTCATCTACACGACCAACATGATCGAGGGTTACCATCGGCAGCTGCGAAAGGTCACCAAGGGCAAAAGCATCTTTCCGACCGACGAATCGCTGCTGAAGATATTGTACCTGGCGACCATGGATGTACTACGAAAATGGACAGGACGGGTGCAGAACTGGGGTCAAATTCTGCTACAGCTCACGGTATTTTATCCGGAGCGCGTCCAGGTGCGCTAAGCGGCTTGATGCGGAGGGGGCGGGCCTGATAGGCTGATCGCCGGAGCGAAAAAGGCCCACAGGCCCCTTCGCCCATCGCGGGTGCATCGGGCCCGCCAGAGGCTCCGGGTCAAGCTGCGGCTCGCTGCTTGCTAGATTCTGCTTTCAAAGGTTACACTTTTTAATTGACAGTCTCAAACTGAGAGCGACTACTCGTTGCATAGATGTTATTTTCGCTTCTTCGAATAACGCTCCTGTGTTTTCGCCTAAGCCCTACAGAGGCAAGCGCGATATCATGAATTTCTCGAGCTAAGTGAAACAATACTTCATATACACATTATCGTAGTACTATCTGATTAGGAACAGGGCGAAAGTATGGCAATTTAATATTTCCTAACCTGGGAGCCTTTAATCCACTTAACGTCTCCTAAACTTTCCCACTAATTTTTTTCACCTGCTACTTTTCCTCTTATTTTTCTTACTGATTCTGCTCAACAGAAGAAACCCGTATCAGTTGATACGGGTTTAAGTCATTCTATCCCCTAAAACTTCAGCAGCACTCTTCAAACAAAGTAATTACTACTATTAAGCTTATGAAAAACAGTGATGGAGTTTAATCACATAACAAATAAAGCCCTGAATAATTCAGGAGTATTAATTACTATTCCACCTGCTCCATTAACATTCCACACCAACAAATTTTCACCTTTACTTGTGATACGGCTCACCGTATCTATTGATAGGGTAAACTAAACATTTTAGTAGTGATCAATGTAAGTTGAAACAATAAAGGAGAGGGTATTACCCCTCTCCGCATACTCAAGATTTATTTCTCTTACGACCAGTGTGCTTCTTCAATTCTTCCACATCGTTACTTGGCATAACCTCACCAACCGGTCTTTCAATCTTTATTTTTTTATTAGACAAAATGTACATTAGAAGGTCAATTATTCTGTACGATGAGATAATAAGATTTAATGCGAAGAACAACCACAGTTCAAATAGTATGTGCGAAGTTAGCGTAATATTCTTTATATGCACATACAATGCAGCGACAGATAATACAGTAAGGAAACCGGTGTAAATTGAATACTTCAAATGTTTGAATATTGTATCTTTTTGAACTGAACTAAAGATTAGAGTTACGATGGCTGCATCTTTGATACTAATTAATAAACCCAACATCACGCCTATAAAACCGATTAATATCGACGAAAAGTTTATGGAGGCATCTAATACTTTCTCAACATTATTAGCACTCACGTCAAATCCAACATACCATAATCCAACCATGATTGCCGTGGAGAAAATTACTGGATAATAATTATCAAAAAAAGATTC
The DNA here is from genome assembly GCF_038070315.1 of Paenibacillus filicis. NCBI lineage: Bacteria > Bacillati > Bacillota > Bacilli > Caryophanales > Paenibacillaceae > Paenibacillus > Paenibacillus filicis. The sequence continues at coordinate 78,810 of NZ_JBBPCC010000010.1, forward strand.
AAAGCTTCTTTTTTTACCTGAGGCCATTTCTACGCCTCCTAATTCAAGTATCCGATAATTCTAATTCGAGAGTCTTTGTATATTTCTCCCATTTGATAAAATAGTTCATCGTGTACAAGTGTACTTCTCTTTGGAATATCAAAGTATCCATAACTATGAGCAACTTCATCAAACAAATCAATTATTTCTATATCTGTATCTTCATTTTTTGCAGATATTTCAACCTTCGACACCAAACCTCTGTTATCAATCAAATCATCAATCGAGTCAACGACTGTTTGAGCATCGAGTTCTTTTTCCCTGCTGTATCCAATGGTTAGGGTAATCTCTCCGTTAACTGCACCATAATTCTTCAGCTCATCTACAAACCGTTTTATTGGTGATTTGCTCTCTTCCTTGAAGTCTTTAGTATCGAGGTCAGCAAACCTCACAGAGATTCTTCTGTATGTATCTCTCTCTCTCGCACGCTTGACCGTATCCGTAGCATAGATTGGTCGAAGAAATATCTGTTCTTCCTCGTTATCCCATATTAAGTTCAAGTATTCTTCGAGCCCGCTATGACCTAGACTAAATTTGTTTCTTTGTACCATGAAGATATGCGAATTTTCATCATATAATGCCGTTACTTCTTCACCCAAATATTCATCATCATCTAGTGTAAATGGCTCTACAATGGCATTTGTTTTGGCTTTTGAAGGCAGCAGAGAATCCCTTAACCTTGCAAAATGTAAATACCAAGCACTTACATCCTCATCATACTCAGCTTGTTCGAGTCTTGCTCGTTCTTGTCTGTAATCAAATGTCCTTGCTTCAAGAGACTTTGTATTTGATTTTTGAATCCAGTACCTCAAATCGAATAATCGATCTCCAAACGTGACAGGGTCATCTTTTTTCTATAGACCACTCTAAAATATTCAAACTTTATTTTTCTTTTTACATAATCCAAAGTTAACACCCTCCAACTCTCAGCATATTTATAAAACAGTCTTATCTGTTGTTCTTATCAAACATATCGCCAAGTGAGGTAATCATTTGCTCGTTTCCTTCAAACATATGAATGATGGAGTTCGGCTCGGTTGCATACCAGATAAGCGTATCCCAAGCAATCGATGGCGTTAGTTTTCGGCTTACTTGATCTGTTCTATCTTTAAATGTTGTGACAAAAGTATAGTCCTTTCCTCTATAGCCTGCTTCCTCTGCTATAGAGATGAGCTCTAACTTCCTTCTAATCCGATATTGGCCCATCAGTAGCAACACATTCGACAAAGACGATTAACGGCTCTCTTCTGCCTAGATCAACCATGATAATATCCGGCAGAACTTTGGTTACATCAATATGAAAACCAATAGCCGAACAAATCCTGTCATCATTTACAACAATCTTTCTAGCTGATTCACTGATTAATAGAACAGCAGGCCCTTTGAGGAAACGCATTGACATTTTCTCCACGACAGCTTTTGCAATATCGAACTCGGGCCCGGAGATAGCTTCCTTACTTCTCCATTCGGCAGTTGGACTAATACACCATCGTCAATCGATGTTGCCATATTTTTTGAGATAGCGATTCTCGCTCTTGCAATTGCAGAAAGATTCGACTCCTGCCAGTTAACAATCGCCTGATTAAGTTCTTCTTCAACTAGCAGAGGATTAAATAGCTCCGCAAAATCAGTCTGTAAGGTATATCTTGGTGATGGAGACGTAGTAGCTAGCCCGCTTTTTTCAACAATAGCTCCAAGATGTACAAGCGCCCGAATCGTCTCATCGCGGATTGATTCACGAGTATTTTCTTTATACCATCTACCCGGAATATCCTTTTCTTTGTTTTTCCTGTTCAGGTTATTTTCAAGCCATGAGTACCTTGCCCGCTCCTCTTTTACTTGGGCCTGCTGACCTTCTCCAGGACACCGGAAGGTAACTGCGTAGATTTCAACACCACACCAGCTTGTACAATCCCATCTGATCGTTACTCCTTTATTCGACATTCTCTTTCCATTTACCGTGCTTAACAAGCAACTCCTTCAAGTAACTATACAAATTTTCATAGCAGCGTTAACTTCCCTCTTTGTTGATGACGGTGGTATTGAAGTCGCCACCTTTGGAAATCAACCGGATTTGATCGCCATCATGCCAAATTCCAAGTACAATAGCCAATCCATTTTCGGATTCTCTGCACCCCCTCGGAACAGCAAAAAAGACGAACATTCTGTAACATTCAGTGTTCATCTTGGAAGTTACAACAGTATTTTGCTTAATGCCCATTCTATTTATCGTCATTTTTCCGAATTTGTAACTAACGATTGAAAAAATCTACATCCATCCCCTTTTGTGGGCGTACCATCCGAACCATATAATTCCGGCAAACAGTAAAGTAGAGAACGGAGCCACCCTCAAACAATAGAAAACAAACCGAAGAATGTAGAACGAAAGCCACAACCCAACGATATACAACGGCCAAGTATAAATGTGATCGTACCAAAATGATCCTGTTGTTAGTCTCGGCTTCAACCAGTAAATACCGATGGGATACAGAATTACCATTAACAAAAAGATCAAACAACCGATACTTCCGGCGACATCTGAACTCCGTTCCGGTTTGTAGCCGAACAGTTTCTTTACACCGAGCTTAAACGCCTCTCCAAGAAGCAACTCTAAAAGCTTATCCATCTCCGTCTCACCTTCCAATGCATGCATATATTATAAAAAGCAGAAGAAGGAGCCTGCGGCTCCCTCCTGCATGATGATAAGCGTTACAGATTTATACGACGAATGGCTTTGTTCTGATTGTCGTAAATGATGATGTTGCCTTTACTGTCGAAATTCATCTGGTCAATAATCTGGATTGGATTACCGTCGTTGTAGGTCAAGTCTTTGCCATCAATGAAGGTCGTCATTGAACCATCAAGACTGATTTCGTAGACCGTTAATCCACTGGAGGCATAAAACTTTCCGTTGTTGGTCGTAACGGAGTCAAAGGAAATATTACTTTGAGTGACGATAGTCTCAAGCTTTCTCGGAAACAACTGGACTTTAGAGAGCTTGCCCTCGTTAGCATCAAACACATAAACTTGATTATCTAGAGCGATAGCATCAACCACAGGTGAATATTTATACCTGCCACCTATATAGCGAATCCATGTTCCATCGGTTGTTGATGCCATTTCATCTGCCTGAGTCGCCAATTGTCCATTATAAACTACGGCATCGTAATGTTCGTTGTAGTTCCGGTTGGAGCCGCTAATAATTACTCCTTGATTACTAAAGCTAATGAAGTCGATGATTTTTGTAGCAACTCGTTTTTCTAGGGCGTATACGGACATTTGAACGTTTGGTGTAAGCTGATAGATAAGCGAAGCGTAATTTGGACTTGATGCATATTTAATCCCCAAGTAAACACTGTCATTCGCCACATTATAGGCGAGTTTCATTGGGGTCATATAGTTAAACAGATAGTTCGTAGTAGTCTTTCCATCGGAAGAGTTTCCCCAGTTAAAGGTGCTGTCTATAGTCTTAAAAGTCTCTACTGTACCGTTAGAATTGTTGAATTTACGCACTTTTTTCTTATCTGTGTCCAAAAAGTAAATATTGTTGTTTTTATCAACAACCATGCTATTAACAGCATTGATTTTTGATATGCTCACCGACCCGTCTACATCACCCTGTCCCGTTCCACCAACAAGGGTATCGACGCTAAACTTTGCTGCCTGCGACGGTTGTTGTGGCTGGGTTGGCGTAGTTGGCTGCGGATTCGTCGAAGGTTGTGTTACAGGCGGTGTGGGCGTTGTAGACGTGCCTCCTTGCCCTCCTACGCCTTTGTTGTCATTACCATACATAAATGCCCGCCAAAGCATTGTCGCGGCTTCAGCCCGTGTTATGGAGTTCTGGGCACGGAATGTCTCATCTTCGTACCCCGATACAAGTCCGTTTGCTACTGCGATGGATACATAATCTTTCGCACTTTCGGAAATTCCATCATAGTCCTTAAACATTGCTTCGATGATTGAACGGTTCGCCAATCGAGCGACATCATATCCTTTGAGTTTGACCATGGCGACGGTGATGTCTTCACGTAATGCGGGTGCGGTAGGGTTGAAGATGTACTGACCGTCTGCCGTTCTAAAACCGGTCATGTAGTCCTTCACGGTCTCGATGTAAGGCGAGTACCAGTCTGTTATCTTCACATCGGAGAAGTTCGAATAATTGACCTTCTTGGCTTGCAGACCAGCGGCCTTCACAATGATCGTCGCAAATTCTGCCCGCGAGATTGTATTTTCAGGCCTGAACTTATTATCGGGATAGCCTTCAATGACTTTCTTGTTGACCATTTCAGCTATGTAAGGGTAAGCCCAATGATTGCCTGTGACATCTGTAAACGATATTGAAGGCGTTGTTTGCGGAGAATTCTTTAATTCCTCACCATAATTAACCGGAGCAGCTAACGCTTGTCCGGCTAACGCTATTGTTAGTACACCGGTCATGAGTGCTGATGCTAGTTTCTTCTTATTCATATGGCTTCCCCCAAGTCGTGTAAATTGTGAAATCAAGAAGTTGAAATGTGATTATATCCGCGGCGAACATCTTGTTGTTTTCGGTTCAGCAATCATCTCCTTACTTTAAACTGAAGCATTGATGTCCTGATGAATACCGTCACCACCTATTGAGCAGGTAGCACTATATGGCAGATGATTCCATAGTGACTATTTTACTATAACCAACAGCGGAATTTCTACAACTTTTATACTATTCAATGATGTATCTATTTTTTACTCCTCTCTACGCTTGGAAGAGGAGGTTGATTGCATGAATAGTTTATTGCGGCTTGTAGGTGAGCAATTACGGTTGGTTCGCAGAGCAAGAGGATTGACGCAGGAAGAATTAGCAGAAAATTGCGGATTGAGCTTCTCATATATTTCAGACATAGAGCGTGGAAGCAGAAATGTAACACTCGAATCGTTGGATAAGATAATGACGGCTTTGGATGTAATGCCAAGCGAAGTATTCAATTTCAAGGACATTGAAAGTGTTAATGCCGCTGACGATAAGAGGATGATGATTGAGATTTTGCGTTCGTTATTGGTCGAGCGGCGACCGGATGAAGCGCGGTTCGTATGCAGACGCCCCGATCATGGAAGAAAAGAAAGCACTTGTTGCTGAGTTGAATACCAACAGCAGGAAGCTCCAGAAAATCAATGACAACATCCTGAGCGATCCTGAGTTGGCTGCAATATTCAAGGACGATCTGAAGGAAACGCACTCCCGACAGGAACAACTTCAAAAAAGGCTTGAAACCATCGAAGCTGAACTGGACGAACAATGCAACAAGCCTGTTGATTTCGATTCGTTGCAAAAACTGTTGACGCTGATTCAGGACGCACTCATGAAGATCAATGCGGATGAACAAAAGGCGTTATTGCGGCTAATGGTCGAAAGCATCCACATCACCAAAGAATCTCCAAGGCGGGTCGGACGGCAGATTACCCAAATCAAATTGCACTTTGATTTTACCATCAATGCAATGCAAAGGGATTCCGCCGTCCTCCTGAGTCGCCTAGCGGAAACGCGGGCTCTGGATTACGTCGCATCGCTTGAGCCCCTGAAGTGCTCGCCAGTCTCAACGAACCTCATACTGAAAGCCTCGGGGACTTGATGTAGTCCCTTTTTATTTTACCTTTAGCGATGATACGGTTCCCCTCCATTGATCTTAACTGCCCTTAATAGTGCCTAAGTGTACACAACTATTAAATTCAATTAATTTGAGCAATACTGTCACTCTCATCTATTGTTTACGAGCCATCAATATTAAGCACTCCACATGACTGGAGAAAGGGAGCGTCCGTTCCTAAGGGCGAAGGCAGCCCTCCTATTCCAGTGAAACGTTATCGGTACTTGCGGTGATAATGACTCAGCGCGAACAGAGGCCAGATGTACCGGTAGCTGTGGTAGTGGGAGTAGAAGAATCCGGGCAGACCCGAGCCTGTCGGATAGCGGGTGGTCTCGTCGTCCTCCTGCAGCTGGGCGATGAGCTTGCGCATGCCCTGCTCGATAGCGGGGATCGGCGCAGGATGTACGGCGATCAGCGCATCCAACGCCCAGGCGGTCTGTGAGGGGGTGCTGGCACCGAGCGGTATATATCGCTTCTTATGGTCGCTGGCGCAGGACTCGCCCCAGCCGCCGTCCTTGTTCTGGATATCGAGCAGCCAGCGGACGGCTTTGTCTACGTGCGGGTGTTCGGGGACGACGCCGACGGCCATCATACCGGTTAGGGCGGCCCAGGTTCCATAGATACAGCAGATTCCCCAGCGTCCGTACCAGGAGCCGTCAGGTTCCTGATGCTGCTCAAGCCATTCCACACCCCTGCGGACAAAAGGATGCTTGGTTCCGAGACCTGCGGTCGCTCCGAGAAATTCCAGCGTCCGCCCCGTCAGGTCGGCGGTCGATGGATCGATGGCGGCTGAAGCGGCCCCGTCGATCGGCAGCAGGGCGAGCAGCTCATTAGTCACGCCGCGCTCGAAGGCAGGCCAGCCGCCGTCCTTGTTCTGCATCGACAGTACCCAGTTCAGCCCGCGGTTCCACGCATCGCGGTCGGAGGACTTCAGCCCAGCCGCCGGGCGTAAAGCACGGAGTGCGGCCGTCGTATCGTCCACATCCGGGTTCCGGGTGTTGGACTCGGAGAAGCCCCAGCCGCCAGGAATGGGGTTCTTCATGTGAAGCGCCCAATCCCCCTCAGTAGGATGCTGCATCCCTCGCAGATAATCGTTCGCCCTGCGGATGACCCCGCTGTCCGGGGAGATGCCGGCCTGCTGTAGACCTGCAGACAGCAGCGCCGTATCCCAGATCATGGACGGCGAGTTCTGCTGATGCAGATGGCCGTCGACCTTCCAGAGCATCGACACGAGCCCGTCGATGGCGGACATCAGGACCGGATGGTGCTTGTCATAGCCTAGCGCCAGTAAGGCCATGATCATCAGCAGCGTACTGGTGGCGTAGCTGTACAAGGTGCCGTCCGGCTCGATGCGCTCCAGCATGAACTGCTCGGCCCTTGCGGTGGCTTTCTGGCGGAGCAGCCCCGGGAGTCCGGCGAGCTGCCGGATGCCTCCGTGGACCTCATCGAGCAGCTGCTGGAGCCCCCGGGCGGACGCAGGGCCCGGCTGGGGGCGGTCCATGCGCTTCACCGTTTTGCCGGTACCTGTCAGATGAGACAAGTCGGGGGTATCCTTCGTTCGGATCACAAATCGCCGGTTCGCCATCACTAGGATCGGGATCATATGGACGCGGGCATAGCCGGAGAAGTCGAACATGTTTACAGGCGAGGAGAGGGGGAGCAGCAGCGTTTCCAGTGGTATGATCAGCGTGACCGGCCAGGGGTAGGAGCCTGTAGAGGCGAGGAAGACTTTGGTCAGCACCGACTCGGCTTGCTTGATCCCTCCCTTGGAGGCGATGAAGGCCTCAGCCTTGCGCATCGCTTCATCCTCCCGACGGCTGTGCCCCGAGTACAGCATCGCATAATAGGCATCCACGGTTGCCGCGAGGTTGCCCTCGTCCTCGTCCGGATATACCTTCCAAGCGCCATTGTCCTGCTGCAGCGCAGCCAGCCGGTCGTGCAGGCTGCGGATCAAGGCTTCATAGGGAAGCTCCAAGGTGCGCAGTACCAGGATCATATAGGCATCCGTGGAGGTGCCGTTCTCAAAGCAGAACCGCCAGGACCCGTCCTCATGCTGCCAACCTGTGAGCTGGTCGGTTAGAAGGCGGAGAGCCTCTGCCGCCTCATTCCATGTACTCACTGAACGTTCACCTGCCTTCCCCGGCGCATAAGCGCATATCCCTACAGGATATGATCGGGTTCGGGATTCCATGAACTATTGCGGAGTGGGCAGTCGCAGGAAGCTATCCGGCAGCATACCCGAACAGGTGAAAAAAGAGCGCGCCTATCGTAGAAGACACACCTATGGCAAACATAAGGGTTATGATAAGATTAGGTTGCTGTACGTGCGATCAAGCGAGTCACTATGAATAAAAGGAGCAGCCTCTATGACTTTGCCGAAATTCATCAGAATTCGCCAACACTTTCACGCTCCTGTTATGGAGCAGATCGAAGCTGCTGTCGCCGCCGAGATGGCTAGGCCCGCCATCCGGGAACGGATCAAGCCGGGCATGCGCATTGCCGTGACTGCCGGAAGCCGGGGAATCGCGAATATTTCAAGAATAATTACAGCTGTGGTGACTGAGCTGAAGCTGTTGGGCGCCGATCCGTTTATTGTGCCGGCGATGGGCAGCCATGGTGGGGCTACCGCCGACGGACAGGTAGAAGTTCTCCACAGTCTCGGCGTCACAGAAGAAGCCTGCGGAGCGCCGATCCTCAGCTCCATGGATACGGTCCAGATCGGCAGCACACCGGGGGGAATTCCTGTCTATATGGACAAGCATGCACATGAAGCGGACGGTGTCGTGCTGGTCGGCAGGATCAAGCTGCATACCGACTTCAAATCGCCAGTCGGCATTGAGAGCGGCTTGCTCAAGATGGCGGCGATCGGTCTCGGAAAACACAGGCAGGCGCTGCTGCTTCATACCTACGGTGTCCACGGCATCCGCGACATCATGCCTGAGGTGGGCAAGGTTGTCCTCGGATCGGGCCGTATCCTGTTCGGAGTCGGCATTGTTGAGAACGCTTCCGAACAGACGGCGATCCTGGAGGCGATCGAGCCGGAGCGGATCTATGTCCGCGAGCAGGAGCTGCTGCTAGAGTCGGCAGCCATGTACCCGAAGCTCCCCGTCGATGAGCTGGATATCCTGATCGTCGATCAGATCGGCAAAAACTACAGCGGTACCGGCATGGATACGAATATTATAGGCCGGATGCGGATTCAGGGACTTCCCGAGCCGGAGAAGCCGGCTATCAAATACATCATTGCCGGAGATCTAAGCGAGGCCTCCCATGGCAATGCGCTCGGCATCGGCCTGGCGGATCTCACGACCGTGCGGCTGGCGGACAAGATCGACAGAAAGGCCATGAATGAAAATGTAATCACCAGTACCTTCTTACAGCGTGCCTCTGTCCCGATCGTGCTGGACAATGACCGGGAGGCGCTGACGGCCGCCCTTCGCGCGACATGGAATGTAAGCGCAGACAAGGCCAGAATCATCCGTATCTTCAGCACCTTGCATCTGGAGCATATTTATGTCTCCGAGGCCGTATACGAGGACATCCGCTCCATGCCGCATATATCGGCAGAGGGCGGGTGGGAAGAGCTGCGCTTCGATGCACAGGGCAATCTGCCGCCTTTTGAGTGAAGATTCGAGAATCCGTTGAACACAGCGTGCCGAAGGAGATACGATATGAAATTTGCGATCATTGCGGATGACTTGACCGGCGCCAATGACAGCGGGGTTCAATTGGCCCAGTACGGCTTGCATACCTCCGTGTTGTTCCAAATGAATGCCGGGGCGCTGCATAGCTGCGATGCGGTTGTATGGAATACGGACAGCCGGTCCTGTTCGCCTGACGAGGCGTATGCCCGAGCGAAGAGCGCTTCGGAGTTTGTCCGGACGGTAGAGCCGGAGGTGATCTACAAGAAAATCGACTCAACCCTGAGAGGAAATATCGGGTATGAGATCGATGCGATGTTCGACACCTTCCAGCCTGATTTTGTTATTGTCGCTCCGGCGTATCCGAGTAACGGCCGGAGGATCGTGAACGGTTATCACTATCTGCATGGTCAGCCGCTGCACGAGACCGAGGTCGCCTCCGATCCCAAGACGCCGGTGACCGAGTCGTTCGTGCCCAAGCTCCTGCAGACACAGACGCAGCGTTCCGTAGAGCTGGTCACCTGCGACGAGCTGAGAAGGGGTGCGGGGGTCATAGAGGCCAGGCTGGAAGGCTTCCGCCAAGCGGGCGTTCCTTATATTGTGTTCGATGCCGATAGGGAAGCGGATATCGAGCTGATGGTCGAAGCCGTGAGGCGAACGAAGTACCGGGTTGTCTGGGTCGGCTCCGCGGGGCTGGTGCAGTCTCTGGCTTCCCATGACGTCCTGGAGCATAAGGAGGATCTGTTGTCCGCGGAGAAGGGAAGCTCCGTGATTGTGGTGGTCGGCAGCGTCAGCGGCCGGTCGCGCGGACAGCTTGAGGAACTGCTGAGCCGTGCGGATGTCGAGGGGGTGGGGCTGCGCTCCGACCGGATCGTCGCAGATGGCGAAGCCCGCCGTGAGGAGATGGACCGGGTATACCAACGGGCCGCTCAGCTATTAGGCGTCCATAAGCATCTGGCGCTGTATTCGACAGCTTCCGAGGAGGACAGGCTGCTTACGAAGCAGGCAGGAGCCGCCCTGGGCCTGGATGCGACGGCGATTAGCGACTTGATCTCGGCCGCGCTCGGCGAGACGGTCGTTCGCTTGCTGGAGCAGTTTGAGTCGAGCGGCCTTGTGCTGACTGGCGGGGATACAGCGGTACAGGTGTGCAGGCAGCTCGGTGCCGAGCGGCTGGATCTCATCGGCGAGGTGGAGCCGGGTGTCCCTGTGGGAAGGCTCATGGGAATGGGAGCCAAGGAGCTTTTTGTCGTGACGAAGGCTGGCAGCTTCGGTACGGATAAGGTATTGCTCAAGTCTGTTGATATGCTAAAGGGGGAGTCTTATTCATGAAGCCAATTATCGGAATTACGATGGGTGATGCGGCCGGCATCGGCCCGGAGATCATCGTCAAGGCGCTTCAGCGGGCTGATGTTCACGACATCTGTCGTCCGCTTGTCATCGGTGACGCCGCGATGCTGGAGCGGGCGGCTGGGGTCACCTCGGCTGCCGTGAAGGTTCAGCGGATCGCTCCGGCTGAGATCATGGAAGCAGTCTTTGAGCCGGGTATCGTGCCTTGCATCGATCTGCATCTGCTGCCTGCCGATCTTCCTTACGGACAAATCTCTGCGGCAGCGGGAGACGCAGCCTATCAATATATCGCAGAGGCCGTCAGGCTGGCGCAGCAGGGGCGGATCGATGCGATCTGTACCGCGCCGCTGAACAAAGAAGCGCTGCATAAAGGCGGGCATCTGTTCCCGGGACATACCGAGATACTGGCCCATCTTACCGATACGGAAGATTACTCCATGATGCTGACTACGCCCAACCTCAAGGTGATCCATCTCACGACCCATGTCGGGCTGATTCAGGCGATCCGTATGATCGATCCGGAACGGACGTATAAGGTGGTTAAGCTCGCCCATGAGGTGCTGGTCCAGGCGGGCTATACGAATCCGAGCATCGCTGTCTGCGGGATCAATCCGCATGCCGGAGAGAACGGCTTATTCGGCGAGGGCGAGGAGGAGGAGAAGCTCGTGCCGGGCATCGAGCGGGCGAGAGCTGAGGGGATCAACGTAACGGGGCCATACCCTGCCGATACGCTGTTCTTCCGCGCCGCCCGCGGGGATTTCCAGATGGTGGTGGCCTGCTATCATGATCAGGGGCATGCGCCGGTGAAGGTGCTGGGCATCGAGGCTGGCGTTAATATAACGGTAGGTTTGAAGGGCGGGATTATCCGCACGTCTGTCGATCACGGGACGGCCTTCGACATCGCGGGCAAAAACATCGCCGACGAACGCAGTATGGTCGAAGCGATCCGCGCTGCCGTAGATCTGGCTCCCAAGCGCCCGGCGCTCTAATACGCTGCGAGGCTGAAGCCTAAGCACCCGGTACGGGATCAAGTATAGCAAGTGAACGAAGAGGCAACGGAATGCGTCAGCATGACTCCGTTGCCTTTATTTGCGTAATGCTCGCCTGCAACTGCTTCTTGTATTCGGACGGGTAGCAGCCGGCGAACTCTTTGAACAGCTTGGTGAAGTGCCTGGCGCTGAAATATCCGACCTGCTCGGCGGCTTGCTGAACCTGGACGGATGGATCGGCCAGCAATTCCTGCGCTTTAAGCATCCGGAGCTTGGTCACGTACTGCATGAATGTCGTGCCTGTCCGCTTGTGGAACAGACTGCTCAAGTGATTGGGCGTCACACATAGCTCCTCTGCGATATGGCCCAGCGAGAGGTCTCCCGTATAGTGTTCTTCGATATAAGCGATGGTCTTGGCAACCAGGTCCGGCGTAGTTCCCGCCTGCCTGATTTTTTTGTCCAGCAGCTTTTCTCCCAGAGTCTTGAGCGACTGCAGCCAGTCGGCTCCCTGGCCAGAGGTCCACAGGGGAGCTTGGAGAGTAACGTGGAGAAACTGCGATATAGCCCTGGACGTACTGGATGACATCTGATTGCGCAGCGATTCATACTGGGTCGTGAATTGCTCGATAGTATGCATATAGCCGACATAATTTCTCCGGTGATACTCTTCCGCCGACTTGACCGCTGTGCCACATAGCCCGGGGATCAGCGGCTGCGCAGCCGCATCGTAAAGATCGGCATGCGTCAAGCTGCGGGCAAGCCCCAACGAGCAGCGGAGATACGCATACTTGTGCAGCGTGGTGACTTCTTCCAGCAGCGAGGCATAGGAGTCGCGTTCATCCGAGACGATCAAGGTCATCACAAGACCCGGCTCTTCCATCTGCCTTACCAGCTCGGCATGCGAGGCGAAGCATCGCTGTAGCTGCTCCGCACCCTCGAGAGACGTGTATCTCCCTAGGACCGCCCACTCCCCGTTAGGCAGCAGCAAAGTGGCTACCTCCAAGTCCTTGTGATAGTACTTCGGCATCGTGGAGCTGATCGTGTGAAAGAACGGTTTGCCTGATGCTGACTTCTCCGCTTCCCCATAGCAGCTGTCCATATAGATAATCTCGCAGCGAATCCGGCAGGATGGCTGAGGCGCATTATCCCGTTCGTCCCAATTCAGAATCAGCCCGTGAAACAAGGACAGCATATCCGATTCGAACAGCTTATTTTTCTCCATGATCTGCTGGAGCGAAGTTTGCCTCAGGCGAGTAATAAGCGCATGAATTTCTTCGGCTGCGACCGGCTTGAGAAAATAGTCGACCGCCCCTACGCGGATCGCTTCCTTGGCATAAGCGAAGTCGGCGAAGCCCGTTAGGATGATCCACTGCGTATAAGGAGACAGAGGGGCTGCTTCGTGGATAGCCTCCAGGCCGGACTTGCCAGGCATCCGGATGTCGACAAAGGCAGCGTCCGGCTTGATCCGCTCCACCACCTCGATCAGTTCCTGGCCGTTGCGGGCCTCGTAAATCTGCAGGTCCGGATATATTTCCAATAAAATGTCGCTCATCGCTTCTCGGGCCAACTGCTCGTCATCGGCGATCACAATGTTCATCAGGGAAGCTCCTTTCCATTTGCGGAGATCGTGATGGTGATGGAAGTGCCTTGTCCAGCTCGGCTCTCCAGGTGAAATTCATGCTGATCCGGGAAGGCGAGCGCCAGTCGTTCCTTAACATTATTCAGCCCTACCCGCTGATCCTTCAACTGCGAGGGGTTAAAGCCCATGCCGTCGTCCACGATCCGGATGACAATCTTCTCGCCGCCCGTGCCGTCAGGGACCGCTTCGGCACTCACGGCTACCCGGCAAGGATGCTCGCAGGGCTCTACCCCATGAATGATAGCGTTTTCCACTAAAGGCTGCAGCAAGAGCTTAGGCATGCGCACATGGGCCAGTCCTGGAGCCAGGTCGATCGACATGGTTAAGCGGTCGCTGAACCTGAGACTCATCAGCTCTCCGTACTTGCGGATAATGGAGAACTCTTCCTCCAGCGTACAGGAATCCTGGGAGGTCAAGATATAACGCAGCATCCCGCTTAGCGATACGATGGATCTCTCTAACAGCGCACGCTCTCCCTTCCGGTTCAGGCTGACCAGCGCATTCAACGAATTGTACAGAAAGTGAGGGTGAATCTGCGATTGAAGCGCCCGGAACTCGGCATCCCTCAGATTCAGCTTGGTACGGAATTCATTAATAATCAATTCATCGAGCTGATCGATCATCCGGTTCAGTACGCTGCCGAGCTGAGCGACCTCATCTTGGCCCTGCACACGAACACGTTTGTTCATATTGCCATGCTGAACCTGACGCATGACACCGATCATTTCCTTGAACGGGGTCAGCAAGGTCCGGGAATAGGCAAAGAACAAAAAGAAGGTTAGCAATACTCCGCCGACGGCGAAGGCTGCCCCCGTTACCTTCATCCAGTGAACCTTGGAGGCCAGCTCAGCCTTGGATAGCCAGACGGTAATCTCCCAGGAGCTGGTCGGTATTTCTCTGGTAACGGATACATAGGAATGCTGCCGGTCTTGCAGATTCTCCGGGTTTTGCCCGGACAGGGACGTGTTGGAGTAGATCAGCTTGTGATCCTTATCGGTAATGGTGACAATCGAGTTCACATTGAAGGAGAACTGCCTGACGATTTTATCCAGAATCACCGTATCGGCATCCGCCATAATGACGGCCAGCGGCTGCCTGGAATCCGGATCCTTGATCAGCCGGGCGACGGAAAATACGTCGGGAACGGCAGACAGCTTCAGATAATCCTGCGGATGAACCGTCACGAAGGCCACTCTTCCGTTCGCCTTCACCGCTTCCTGATACCAGGACGACTCGGTATACGGATAATCCGTGCGGACCTCGGTCAGCTGGGAGCTGCTGTCATTGTAGTAGACGGAGCCGTCGATCGTGACGAGCAAGGTCCCTAGTATATCCTTGCGCAAATTCACGAGCAGGTTCGGGAGCGTATGGTACAGCGTATAGTCTGCCTTGTATTTGGAATAATCATCCACAGGGCTCCGTAAGCTTCGGGCCTTTAGCTTCAGCGAGTTCATGACTTCATTGTTCGTATAAGGAGAGATGGTGACCCGTTCGAGGTCATCCAGATACGTTTGGATATTGCCGGTGAGGCCGACCAGTGTTTCGTTGGTCAGCTTCTCGGTTTCGGCCGTTATGATTTTAATATAATAGGACGGCATGACGAAAGCGATGATAACTACAGGAAGCAGGATCGTTAACGAATAGAGCAGAACCAGCTTCACCCGGATGGAGAGAAAGGGCTTATTCAACGGCGGCTCCCCCTGCGGTATTCAGTTTGTGGTCGATTATACTGTAAATGTTACAGGGTAGCAAGATTAATTATGAGCGCTTCAAATCGTAGATTCAGCGCATATGTAAACCCTTACATCCATGATAAGATTTTCGTGTGATGCACATCATACATGATAAGAGGTGGGTACATGAGCAAGAAATGGAAAGTGTCGTTGGCAGTAACCCTGGTATCAGCTTTGGCGATAAGCGGCTGTTCCCAGCGTCCAGAATCAGCCTCTCCCGGAGCATCAAGCGGGAAAGAGGGCGGCACGGGAACTAGTATTTCCAAAAAAACCTTAACGATGATGAGTAATGTCGCGGACCAGCCTGTCCAGGATGTATATCGTCAGATCCTCAATGATTTCACCAAGGAAAATCCGGATATCGCGGTCAACATTCAGTTCCCAGGGTCCGCTTACGAGAACAACATGAAGGTCAAGATGGCGGCTAACGATCTTCCCGACGTCTTCGATACGCATGGATGGGCTCAGATCCGCTATGGGGAATACCTCGCCGACCTGCGGGACGAGCCATGGACCCAGCAATTGACCGATACGATTCAGCCCGTCATCACCGACAAAACAGGTAAGGTCTACGTGCTGCCGCTGAGCGAAGCCAAGGACGGTATCATGTACAATGTCGACATGCTGAACAAGTACAAGCTGGAGCCGCCCAAGACGCTGGATGAGCTGATTGCGGCGGGCGAGAAGATCAAGAAGGAGAGCGGCGGAAAGACCGTTCCATTTTTCTTCTCGGGAATAGACGAGAGCACGATCGGCACCTTCTTCGATTACTTTGCGAACTCTTTGTTGATCAGTCCGGCCAACAATTCCGCAGAGGCGCTGCTCAATCATTCCTTCGACTGGAGCAAGTGGACGACGCTCCCCGAGAAGCTGCTGGATATCAAAAACCGCGGCTTGATTAACGAAGATTTCCTGACGGCCAAGCGGAGCGATATTCCTGGAGCCTTCACGGCGGAGAAGGTAGCCTTTGTCCTGCTGGCTCCATCCTTTGTGGACGCGGTACACAAGTTGAAGCCGGACATGAAGATCGGACTGATGCCGATTCCCTCGATCGCAGCGGACGATCAGCCGAATTTTTCCGGAGGCGAGCGGGCCACGATGGGGATTTGGAAAGACTCCAAGCAAATTCCCGAGGCCAAGAAGCTGCTCACGTTCTTCGCGAAGGCGGACAACATGACCAAGATTGCCAATGTGACGAAGCTGCAGCCTGGCTTGAAGGGCATCGAGTCGCAGCATGATCTGACCGAGTATTACAAGAAATATGCCGATATTCGTGTATTCCCTTACTTCGACCGCGTGTATCTGCCTAACGGCATGTGGAGCGTCATGTCCAAATCGGGCACCGAGCTGCTGGCCGGACGCATTACACCCAAGGATTACACAAATACGATGAAGCAGGAAACGGAGCGTCTACGCAAAAACTAGTGTCAGCAAACGGACGGGACGTGTCCGTGCAGGGTACTCCAGCCCGTTGTCTCGTGTCTTCATGTAAGGAGAGGTGAATCATGGAAACTGTACATGCTAAAGTTACCGAACGGAAAGCCGTGAGAGGCCGCATTCGCCGCTGGATGACCTCGCCATCCTCGATAAATCTGATGTATGTGCCCGCATTCCTGCTCTTTGTCCTGTTTATCTACTATCCGTTCACCAAGGGAATCTCCATTTCCCTGACGAATTGGGACGGCTACTCCCAGACGTCGCGGTTTATCGGGCTGGATAATTACCGGCGCATGCTCACCGATCACCGGATCGGCACGGTTATTCTCAATACATTGATCTACGGCATCGGAAGTACCATTCTCCAGAATGTCATCGGTCTGGCCTACGCCGTATTTCTAAACACCAGCCTGCGGGGCAAGACGGTCATCCGTACGATCGTGTATCTTCCGGTCATCGTCAGTCCTCTTGTCATGGGCTATATCTGGTATTTTTTCTTCCAATACAATGGAGGCGCTCTCAACGACATTATCTTGCTGTTCCGCGATAAGCCGATCAATCTGCTGGCGGATACGAACCTGAATGTCTGGATCATTACGCTGGTGAACACCTACCAGTTTCTCGGGGTAGCCATGATCATCTTCCTGGCCGGTCTGCAGTCGATTTCCAAGGAATACTATGAGGCTGCGGAGATGGACGGCGCCTCCGGCTTCTCGAGATTCAGGAACATCACGCTGCCGCTGCTCGCACCAGCTATTACGATCAATATCGTCCTGAACCTGATCGGCGGCTTGAAACTGTTCGACGTCATCACGTCTCTGACCAATGGAGGACCGGGCTATGCCTCGGCTTCCTTGTCCACGATGATCTACCAGCTGTATTTTGCTCATCAGGATGCAGGCTATGCGGCAGCGCTTGGAAATTTCATGTTTCTGATGATTTCGCTGATCGGACTGACAGCCTTGTACTATTTGCGTAAAAAGGAGATTTCCGTATGAAGAAATCCGCGACGCTGTATACCCTGGCGGGTGTGGGGATAGCTATTCTGCATATTATTCCTTTTTATGTGCTGCTTACGACTTCGTTCAAGGATGCCATGGATACGAGCTCCAAATGGGTCATGCCAGGCTATGTATCCTGGGACAACTTTACGCATGCCTGGCAGCTGGCCGGGCTGGATAAGGCCTTTGTCAGCACGACGGTCGTAACGGTATGCTCGCTCGCGCTGATCCTGATGCTCGGCTCAATGGCGGCGTTCCCGCTGGCCCGTCACCGGAGCAGGCTCAACCGGTGGATGTACGGATTTTTCGTCAGCGCTCTGATCGTGCCGCCGCTTACGATTCTCGTTCCTTTGTACCGCATGTTTGTGGATATCGGGGCTATGAACACCTATGCGGGGATCATTGTGCTGCATGTAACCTTCCATCTCTCGATGGCGATCTTCTTGTTCACAGGCTTCATCAGTACGATTCCCAAAGAGCTGGACGAAGCTGCGATGATCGACGGGGCATCCCGGATCGGCTTGTTCTTCCGCATTATTCTGCCGGTGCTGATGCCGATTACCGCGACGGTCATCATCATGAACGGCGTATCGATCTGGAATGACTATCAGTTCTCGGTATTCTTCCTGCAGAAAATAGAAACCCGCACCATTACCGTTGCGCTGTCGACATTCTTCGGCGAGAACAACGCCAACATCGGCTGGGTAGCCGCCGGCTCCTTGCTGGCCGCTGTGCCGAGCATTGCACTGTATCTGTTTTTGCAAAGATATTTCATCGCGGGGATGACTTCCGGCGCAGTTAAGGGATAAAAGATCTGCACAGCATGCTGGCAGACGGAGAAAGGGAAGGGAATCAAACATGAGGAAACCGTTAATGGGCTTAACCTTGGGAGATGCCGCCGGCATCGGGCCGGAGCTGGCCTTACGAGCCTTGCAATCGGAGGACATCCTTCAATTAGCGACGTGGGTCGTGATTGGAGACGAGCGCGTGTTCCGGCAAGGGCAAGCGATCGCAGGAGCAACCGTTTCGTATCAACGGATTACGGATATCGGGCAGGTAAACGATGAGCATCAGATCTACTTCATCGACCTGAACAACTTGCCTCCTGAGTCTTATACGCTGGGGCAATTGTCCGTCGACTCCGGACGGGCGACCGGTGAGACGCTGACGTTTGCGGTCAAGCTAGCGCAGCAGAACAAGCTGGACGGCGTCGTGTACGCGCCGATTAACAAAGAAGCGCTGCACCGTGGCGGCTTCCATTTTCAAGACGAGCTGCATTTCTTTGCTTCGCTGCTGGATTGCACGGAGGGCTTCAGTGAAATCAACGTCATGAACGATCTGTGGGTGACGCGGATCACCTCTCATGTCCCGATCCGACAAGTCGGCGAACTGATAACCCAGGAACGCGTAGGCCGGATCATCCGTTTTGCTCATGACACGCTGACCCGCGTAGGTTTCGATCAGCCGAGGATTGCCGTTGCTGCCTTGAATCCGCATGCCGGGGACGGAGGTCTGCTCGGGATGGAGGAGATCGAGGAAATCCGGCCGGCCGTTCAGGAAGCCCGAGAGCAGGGGATCGAGGTCGATGGCCCGTATCCGGCCGATACGATTTTTCTGCGGCGGCAAGCCAAGCCGTTCGACTGCCTGGTCAGCATGTATCACGACCAGGCTCAGACTCCGATGAAGCTGCTGGGCTTCAATCGGGGGGTTACCGTCAGTGGCGGACTGCCGGTCGTCCTTGCTACGCCGGCGCACGGAACGGCTTTTGACATTGCGGGTCAAGGTACCGCCGATCCTGGCGCCACCGAGCAGGCGATGAAGCTGGCCGTTAGGCTAGCCGGGTTCTAATTTCAATCTTAAGGGGAGATGCTTTATGTCGAAAATTACTTTTCTCGGTGCCGGCAGCTCGGTATTCGCCAAAAACGTGCTAGGTGACTGCATGATGACGCCATCGCTACAAGGCTTCGAGCTGGCCTTATATGATATTAATGAAGAAAGACTCAAGGATTCGGAGAACATGCTGAACAATCTCAAGCACACGCTGGGAAGCACCTGCACGGTTCGGGCTTACACCAACCGCAGAGATGCGCTGCGCGGGGCCAAGTATGTCGTCAATGCGATCCAGGTCGGCGGCTATGATCCTTGCACGATCACAGATTTTGAAGTGCCCCGGAAGTACGGCTTGCGCCAGACGATCGGCGATACGCTGGGGATCGGAGGCATCTTCCGCAATCTTCGTACGATTCCGGTGCTGATGGGCTTCGCCCGGGATATCCAGGAGGTGTGTCCAGATGCCTGGTTCCTGAACTACACCAACCCGATGGCGGTGCTGACCAACGCGCTGACGAACATCGGCGGGGTCAAAACGGTCGGCTTATGCCATAGTGTTCAACGCTGCATACCGGATCTGTTCGAGGCACTGGATATCGAGACGGAAGGCGTCCAGACGAAAATCGCCGGCATCAATCATATGGCCTGGCTGCTGGAGGTTACCAGAGACGGAGTGGACCTGTATCCGGAGATCAAGCGGCGTGCCCGCGAGAAGCAGCAAGAGCAGCACGACGATATGGTCCGCTTCGAATTGATGTTCCGCTTCGGCTATTATGTGACGGAATCCTCGGAGCATAACGCCGAGTATCACCCGTACTTCATCAAGAAAAATTATCCCGAGCTGATCGAGCGCTTCAACATCCCGTTTGATGAATATCTGCGCCGCAGCGTTCGGCAGATCGAACGGTGGGCAACCATGCGGGATGAATTAGTCAACAACCGGAATCTGGGACATACCCGGTCGCATGAATATGCCTCCTATATGTTCGATGCGATGGAAACGAACCAGCCGTTCAAGATCGGCGGCAATGTGATGAATACCGGCCTGATTACGAACCTTCCCAGGGAAGCGGTTGTCGAGGTTCCCTGCCTCGTCGACGGCAGCGGCGTGACGCCGACGTATGTCGGAGATCTGCCCCCGCAGCTGGCTGCACTGAACCGCACCAACATCAATACGCAGCTGCTCACTCTGGAAGCGGCGGTGACCGGGAAAAAAGAGCATATCTATCACGCTGCCATGCTGGACCCGCATACGGCAGCCGAGCTGTCCATCGATGAGATCGTGGCGATGTGCGACGATTTAATTGAAGCCCATGGAGGATGGCTTCCTGCGTTTGTGTAAGCTTTAGCGCGGTATCCCGTATATAACCGAATTTCCATCATTGTCTTAACACTTAGGTTTGCTCTGTCGGTGGCGTTCACTCCTTCGAGTGGGCGCCATTTGTGTTTCCTGCCATGCAGGCGAGGCAGGTCAATATGCGACTGTCTTGAAAGGGGATTTTACATGTTGGGCAATCAAGGGCCTCATTTGCAAATTCAGCTTTTTTTTGCTAAAATACAAACCGAACGTTCAGTATAAATATTTGATGGATGGCTCGGAGGATAAAAGATGAACACACAACAAGTGACACATGAGCTGGATACACAATCGGTAGGGAAGGCCTTTCTTCGTTATCTGATCCCTTCTATGCTGGGAATGCTGCTGGTTGCCGTTAATATCGTGGTAGACGGCGTCATGGTCGGCAACAAGCTGGGCGCGTCTGCTCTGGCCGGCATCGGGATCGCAAGCCCGGTATATACGCTGTTTGTCGCGATGTCTCTCTGGATCGGCATCGGAGGCGCCACGCTATATTCGCAGGCTATGGGTGCGAGGGAGCCGCATCGCGCTCAGACGGTATTCACGTATTCGGTGACGATCATCGCGGCGGCGACACTGGTCATCGGGCTCACGGCCATGCTGTTTCGGGACTGGCTTGTCCTGGCGCTCGGAGCCAATGGCGACACGCTTCCTTATGCATCTGCTTATATGAATGTGATGCTGATGTGCGGCTTTGTTTTTACGCTGGAGAATGCGATCAGCATCTTTGTCCGCAATGACGGCAATCCCCGGCTTTCGATGATGGCCCAGATTACCTTTGCCTTATCCAATATCGTGATCAATTACGTGATCCTGTATGTGCTGGAGCAGGGTGTGGGTGCGGTTGCCTTCGGTACGATCATAGCCGCCTCGCTGGGACTGCTTGTGCTCACCACTCATTTTTTCAAAAAAACGAACGGCTTGAAGCTGCGCCGCTTTCCGTGGAAGGGCTCCTTGCTGCTGACGATCCTGCTCATCGGATTTCCCAGCTTCTTGTCGGAGGTCGGAATCTCTGTATTCACCGTGTCCCATAATATTTCCCTGGAGTGGATGGCCGGGACGGACGGCGTGGCTGCCTTTTCCGTGATGAATTATATTCACAGCATCGTCCTGCTGAGCTTTCTCGGTATGGGTGCCGCGGTACAGCCGCTGATCAGTTATTATCATGGAGCCGGGCAGGAGCAGCGGAAGCGGCAGACGATCCGCATCGCGGTCTGGACTGCGCTGGGCGCCGGGGTCGTCCTGCTGCTGCTAGCGCAGGCTGTGACCCGGCCGGTCGTCGGTATCTTCGGGAATTTCTCTGAAAGTGTCACAAGCTATGCGGTAGGCGGACTGCGGATTTTCGTCATGGCTTATGTATTTATGGGCATTAACTTTGTCATGATGACGTATTACCAGTCGATCGGTCATGTTCGGATGGCGACCTGGATTACGCTCGCCCGTGAGATGATTCTGATGCTGGCTTTCATCGCGATTCTTCCTCGGATGATCGGAATCACGGGGATCTGGATGGCGGTTCCTTTGGCAGAAGCTATGGTATTCCTCTCCATTGTTATTTATTATAAGAAGCAAGCAGGGGCGGCCAGGCTTTCATCTTATAACGCTGGCGCCTGAGAAGGGGAGGGAGCGTATGAACAAGAAACAGCTCCAGAGCGAGCAAACGAAGAAGAAGGTGGCGGAGGCGGCCCGATCGCTATTTGCCCACAAAGGCTATACCGCTACGTCGATTGAGGACATCGTCGCAGCCACCGGCAGCAGCAAAGGGAATATTTATTACCACTTTCAGAGCAAGGAAGGGTTATTCAAGTATTTGCTGGATGAGTGGGACCGTGATTGGAAGGAGCAGTGGGCGGCCAAGGAGCATCTGTTCCAGACGACCGAGGAAAAGCTCCAGGGATTTGCCGAGCACATGGTGACCAATGATCTCAATCATCCCCTGACCAAAGCCATGGATGAATTCATCTCCAGCGGATGGGAGCGCAGCGATATTCAGCAGGAGATGAGCCGGTATGTCGCAGAGCATATCGAGTTCAACAGGCAAATTCTCCAGCAGGGAATGGATGAGGGCGAGCTGAACGCGGATGATGCCCGGACGCTGGGCTTTATTCTCGAGGGATTGATGATGGGGCTCGGCGAGATGTCCAAGCGTGCGCCGAACGCGGCCGCCACGCTGGGCATTTACCGCAAGGCGATCCAGGTATTTCTGCACGGAACGGCGCTGGTCCGGTAACACCCGCCCCGGTGTCGGCCGGGGGCGGGGGCTTGCTCTGTATACAGGGACAGACGGAGCTTATTTTACGTTTTCCTTGAGATCGATATTGTTGAGCACATTGACTTTCACGGTAACCGTGTGCTTCATCTTGGGAAACCACACATTCTTCCAATCCTTCAACTGCCCGGCAGACATGCGGGGCCGGAAAAGCTGGCCTGCACCCAGTATGTCGGCCTTCAGATCGCCGAGCTTTTCAAAGATCGCCTTGGAGCGCTTTTCCAGCAAGCGTTCGATATCGTTGGCTACCTCTTGATTGGTCCGGTTTCGTTTATTCTCAGCGATTACTACATTCATGTAAACCATGCTGGTCAGGCTGGGACCTGTAGCAAGCCAATCGGTATGATGGCGGACGGATACTTTTTTGATGATGACACTGGCCTCATTCGTGATTTCGATCGTTCCGCCTGTATATTTTTCCTGGAAAACATTATTAATCAGTGTTTCGTCGGGAGTAAGCATACCAACCATCCTGTCCCGTCTCATGATGGCCGAGCCACTGAAGTTGAACAAGGTCCTCTTGCCGGCTTCTACCAGCGGAATAGCGAAGTCCTCGGTGTAAGAATAGGCACTCCGATAAGCCTCCCAGACCCGGTTGATGGATACATTGGGCGTCCAACCGGATTCTTCGCTGAAATAGTCATAGGCGGAGACCTCGGGCGTTGGTTTGATTTGATGATACAGAGTTTTCTCGAAATCGCCGTGTACGATGGCTACCATGCTCTTGATGGAGATATCATTGGCCCGGACGGCATAATCCATAACCTCCTTGATTCCCTTCCTGGCCATGTTCTCACTGATCAGAAACAGCCTCAAGTGCACCAGATCCACACTTTTCTCCGCCTTCGTGCGGATCAGATCGACCGCCTTGCTGATGGAGGCGGATTCCCCCTCCAGCATCTGCGTACCTCCCTCAACTGTAGGCACTTGCAGGATGATTTTGTAATTGCCGGTTTTCTCCTGATCGATGCCCATCACAACGGGCAAATACCGCTTATTAATATCCTTTACATCCCAACAGCCGCCGAGCAGCATAGGCAAGAGCAAGATCCATAGAATTCTTCCCCCGCGGAAGCTCATGATCCAGTCCTCCTTTTCCGCAGTCCCGATACAATGGTCAGCACCGGAATCATGATCATACTATAGATGGAGAAGAACGCATTGTAGGAGCCGAACCGGTTCAAGGCTTGCATATTGGGAATCATCAGACTGAGCGCGTATACCGCGACCCCTATCCCCACCATCAGCCATAAGGCGGGCAGGGGGAGGAACAGCTTGCGGATCAACAGGGTGGCCATCCACAGGGTGACCGCTGATTCCAGAATGCTGAGCGCACTGTACGAGACGATGAAGAAGGTAGGCAGCCAGTCGAACACCACCCACTCCAGATCGATCGTATCTGAGGCCATCAGGGTCGGCTGCTGTAAGAGCACAGCCGTCTCATGGCCGAATGTAAGCAGAGGAACGTAGACGATGGTCACATAAAATACAGCTAGAATAGCCAGTAAAGGCCAGAGCTCGCGCAGAGTCACCGGTTTGTTCAAGCGAAGCATGCCGAGAAACAAGAAGCCCGTGTACGCATACATGCTCACGTAGAAGGAAGGCTTCGCCGTAAACGAGGCCGCAGGGTCCCACAGCGGAAAGGCATTATAGAAGTCAAAGTCCCGGTAGCTGACGAGCAGGGTGAAGAGGACGAAGGGCATAAAGAGTAAAAAGATGGCGACGCTTACCCGCGCGATCACAGAGATGCCCTTGCTTGCTGCGTATAGGAAAATCGCTACAAAGATCAGTGTCGTAGACCATAACGGCGTATCCGGCAGCAGAATGATGCTGATCTCCGTAATCTGCTGCCGGGCTAACAGGATCAAGTGAAAGCAAAGAAACAAAACAAAAGGCAAGAAAGCGAGCGTCCCCGCCCACTTCCCCAGCCCATCCTTAATGATCTGGACGACATCTTTTCCCTTCGAGAACGACAGTCCCTTCAGATACACCCATACAAGGATGCCCTGAAGCAGCACGCCTGCGAGGATCGGCTCCCAGTGGCCTTTATCGGTGGACTCGATGATTTTGACGGCATAGCCGGACAAGGCTGCCGCCAGATGAATCTGCAGGAATAAGAAGAAGATCATTCGTTTACTCATGGGAGGACGGCCCTTTCACACTCAGGCTCAAGTAGGGAATCGTTATCGATTGGAGGCCTGCCAAATAAATGCAGAACCCGATGATCGACACCTCAAGTCCGAATATGCCGAAGATGGCGCTTAGGAATAAGGCTCCGTATTTGAATAATCGAATTCCAATGGTGTTTAAAAAACCGGTGATGGTGAAATTCGCGATGATGGAAGCGGCCAATATAATAATCAGCAGGTTGCTGACCAGCTTGGCCTGAACAATCGCTTGCCCGAGTATGATCCCACCGATCATCGTGATCGTCGGGCCGACGTTCTTGGGCAGCCGGATCGTCGCCTCAATAACCATCTCCAGCAGCAGAAACATCAGACATACTTCGACGATAGACGGATAAGGAACGCCTACTCGGCTCTTGGCGACAGCGATAGCCAGTTGAATGCGGAGAAGCTCGGGATTAACGGCATTCAGCACGACATATAAGCTGGGCACGACGGTCGAGAACAAGATTCCGCATATTCGGATGAACCGGTAGAACATGCCGAATAATACGGGATAATTCATGTCCGATCTGAGCGACCATAGATCTCTGATAATGGCCGGAAATACCAGAGCGAAGGGTAATTGATCCAATAAGAGAATGACTTTGCCGTCCAGCATCTTCTGGGCGGCTTCGTCCGGGATTTCGGTAGACACATACGTAGGCACCAGCGAGAACCGGGGCTGGTCCAGGACGCGCAGCAAATCCGCGACGCTATGGATATCGCTGGACAAGCGCTGTCCGAGCTTTTTTTTTATAAAGGACACGACGCCAGGATTTGCTTCTCCCTGCACATAGATGAACGTCAAATTTCGCTTGGATGTGGTGCCGGTTACATAGGATTCGACGACCATATCCGTTCTTTTTAATTTCTTGCGGATCAGGCCGATGTTCGTATGAAGATCCTCTGTGAAGGAGTCGAGCGAAATCTGCAGCGGGTGCTCATTCTGAGGTGGCATGATCTGACGATTGATAGCGGTCCCCACGGGCAGTAGTATGAGCGGTTCGGCGGTATCCGCCCGGCGCAGGACGATCTTTCCTTCCAGCAGATACATGGCCAGCTCGTCCGGATCTTCGGCGCGCTGTGTCCATTCCTTGAGCAGTCGATCCTCGACGAGCAGCGTTTGGGAGAGACTGACGAGGGAGCTTATATAATACAAGGTTGTCGGCTGGTCCAAGAAGATTGTTTTCGTAACGGTAAAATCGATGTTGGCTTCCATCTGTCCGATCAGTTGATGTTCCCAGCCCAGCTTCGTCGAATCATTCATAAGGCTCACCTCTTCCTTAAGTTGCTTCATTTTCCAATTAAATATGTAAGAAACCTCAATTGACGCGGAATTTCCCCGCGAAAAAAAGTCCAATTGCGGCAAGAAGGGGATTCCCGTAGGCTGTGGGTATCAACTAAACACCAAGAGAAGCGAGAGGAGGTGTACGATAACAATGAACCAAGAGCTTAGCGGGCGGTTGCCCTCGAGTTCCAAGTCTGCGGCAGCCAAACGGCGTTCCCGGATCTGGGCGATTATGATGCGAGACAAATTTTTGTATCTGTTGGCCCTCCCGGGACTCCTGTTCATGGTGCTGTTCAAGTATGTGCCGATGTGGGGAATTATTATTGCATTCCAGAACTACTCCCCTTATAAAGGAGTGCTGCATAGCGATTGGGTAGGACTCGAGCATTTTATCCGTTTTTTCTCCAACCCGGATTTTATGCTGCTGTTCCGGAATACAATGGCGATCAACCTGATGAATCTGGTATTCTATTTCCCTCTGCCGATTGTAGTCGCCTTGCTGCTCAATGAGGTGGTGGGCAAGACCTTCAAGAAATGGGTGCAGTCGATTGTTTACCTGCCTCACTTTCTGTCCTGGGTTATTATCGTGGGGATTACGATTCTGTTGCTGTCGCGCACCGATGGACTCATTAATAACCTGCTCACGTATTTCGGCTTTGCCAAAATCGACTTCCTGACGAATCCGAAGCTGTTCTGGATCTTGCTGACGGTGCAATCGATCTGGAAGGAAGCCGGCTGGGGAACGATTATCTTCCTCGCAGCGATGGCGGGGCTGGACCCGCAGCTGTACGAAGCGGCCAAGATGGACGGAGCCAAGCGCTTGCGGCAGATCTGGCACATCACGCTGCCCGGAATCCGCAACGTGATTCTCATCTTGCTCATCCTGCGGATCGGCAATATTATGGATGTTGGCTTTGAACAGGTGTTTCTGATGGCCAATGGAGCGGTGTCGGAGGTAGGCGATGTCTTCGATACGTATGTATACCGTCTTGGTATTCAACAGGGCCAGTTCAGCTTCAGTACGGCTGTCGGTCTCTTCAAGTCCGTCGTGGGCCTTGTATTAGTGGTTATCGCCAACAAGCTCGCCAAGCGCTTCGGCGAAGAAGGCGTGTACTAAAGGCAGGAGTGATAAAGCATGAGAAAGAGCATGGAGGACCGCCTCTTTCCTATTTTCAACTATACGGTACTGTCGCTCATCGGTTTGGTGACGTTGTTCCCGCTGTATTATGTTGTCGTCGTTTCTTTTATGGACCCGTCCGAATACCTGCAGGGGGGAATGCGGTTATTCCCCACCACATGGTCTTTGGCCTCCTATAAGTACTTGCTGTCCACCAAGGCGTTTGTCAACGCTACCATGGTAAGCGGATTCCTGGCTATCGTCGGGACGTTCTGCAGCCTGGTCATTACCGCAGCGCTTGCTTATGCGCTATCGCGCCGGAGAATGCCGGCACGGCGGGCCATGCTGCTGATGATCCTACTCACCACATTGTTCAATCCCGGGATGATTCCGCCGTACCTGCTGGTACGCGATCTGCACCTGATCAACAGCATCTGGTCGCTTATCATTCCAGTCCTGACAAGCGGCTGGTATGTCATCCTGATGAAGGGCTTCTTCGACAGCATCCCGGACAGCCTGGAAGAAGCCGCCCAGATCGACGGCTGCAATGACATCGGCATCTGGTTCAAAGTGATTTTGCCTTTATCGCTGCCGTCGATGGCTGCCTTCGGCCTGTTCTATGCCGTCGGCTACTGGAACACTTTCTTCTCGGCCGTGCTGTATATCAGCGATTCGTCCAAGTGGCCTCTACAGGTGCTGCTGCAGAACATGCTGATCGATTCCTCGACGGCAGCTGGAGGAGGCGCTGCGCAGGAAATGATGAACGAACGGGCGATTCCGCCGGAAACCTTGAAGATGGCTGCTGTCGTCATCGCTACCGTCCCGATCTTATTCGTGTATCCATTCCTGCAGAAGCATTTCGCCAAGGGTGTCATGGTCGGCTCGATCAAAGGGTAAGCCAAGTGAGGCAATACAAGCATCCAAACATCACAAGGGGGCTTTTGAAATGAAACAACGTAAACAGGTATATGTCAAAGGCGCGGCGGTTTTTACCGCCGCCGCCGTAGCACTGGCGGGCTGTGGAGGAGGCGGAGGAGGCCAGACAGGGAGCGGCGCCACCCAGAAGCCGGTCGAGGTTTCCATCATGACGAACTTCAGTACGCCGGAGCCTCCGGGTGCGGATAATGTCATCGTCCAGGAGATTGGCAAGCGCACGAATACGAAGCTGAATATTCAGTGGGTTTCGCCCAACAACTATGACGAAAAGACGAAGGTGACACTAGCCTCCGGAGATATTCCGGACCTGATGTTCGTCTCCAATCCGTTCGACCCGCTCGTGATGCAGATGGCCCAGGAAGGGGCATTCTGGGAGCTGACTCCGGACCTGGTGAAAGCTTATCCGAATCTCGCGGCTTATCCGCCGGAAGTGTGGAAAAACTCCAAGCTGAAGGACGGCAAAAACTACGGGATTCCAGCGGTTCGCCCGATGGGCGGCTGGTCCTTCATCAACATCCGTAAGGACTGGCTGGATAAGCTCGGTCTGAAGATGCCGGAAACGTTCGATGACCTGTTCGAAGTCATGAAGGCGTTTACGTACAAAGATCCGGACGGCAACGGCAAGCAGGACACGTATGGCCTCGCGGGCAACCAGGGAGCGTTCCTGTTCGAGCCGCTGTTCAACTCGACGCTCGGCAAGTGGAAGCTGAAGGACGGCAAGCTGGCTCATATTTACCTGGAGCCGCAAACCCGCGATGCGATTCTGTACCAGAAGAAGCTGTACGACGAGAAAGTTATTCCGGAGGACTTCGCAGTACTCAAGCTGAGTCAATTCGAGGATATGGCCAAAGGCAACAAAGCCGGCATGTGGGTCGATACGGTGGAGGCCTCTTGGCGTCCAACGGAGGAGCTGCGGAAAACGAATCCGCAAGCGGACTTCCTGCCGATGACTTATATCACCACACCGGAAGGCAAGAAGATGGCGTACCAATGGAGAGGCTTCAACGGGATCTTCCTGATTCCGAAGAAGGTATCCGAGGATAAGCTGAAGACAATCCTGAAGCTAATGGATTACGGTTCATCCAAGGAAGGTGCCGAGCTGGCATGGTACGGCTTTAAGGATGTACACTATACGGAGAAAGACGGCATCAAGACGACGACCGAGCAGGCCAAGAAGGATATCGTTTCTCAGAGCGCACTGGGCAAGATCTTCAGCCGTGACGAGAAGTACCTATGGGCGTACCGGACCGGCATGCCGGCCGATGTGTTCGAGCGCAACAAGAAGATCGTCGATGCCCGCGAGCCGTATTTAGTCGGCGATATCGGCAACGGCCTGTATTCGGAGACGGCTAACAAGTTCGGTCCCGAAATCGACAAGAAGGTCGATGACCTGCGAGTCAAGGTTGTGATGGGCAAGGAGCCGATCAGCGCTTGGGATGACATGGTTCAGAAGCTCTCCAAGGATGAGAACTTCCAGAAAATCATCAAAGAGGTCAATGACTCGTATCAAGCGAGAATTTCGGCCAAATAACAGAACAACAACGGGAAACTGGCAGGAAGCGGCTGATGAGATCACTCTCATGAGCCCTTCCTGCCTTAATCACCTAGACGATGGGATGGATGGGCATGGAGCGGCGGAAAGGGACAGGATTGCTATCATATCGGGGACATGCGTTCCGGAGGAGCTTGCTTCTCATTCTGCTCGTGACAACCATTCCGACCCTTCTGATCTCGGTCAGCAGCTACTATATCGGGGTCAGCTATATTGAGCGCGAGGTGGAGCGGACGCACAAGCTGCAGCTGGACTATACGGTCAAGCAGGTCAGCGACGCACTAGGGCATCTGCAGGTCAACATGAACCAGTGGACGCTTAATTCACTGATGAGCGACCGGCTGCGGGATATTGAATTCAAGGACAATTATGCGCTGACCAAGGAGCTCTTCGACTCCTTGACTGTGATGAACAACAGCAGCGGGCTGATCGATCAGGTCTACGTCTATCTGGACCGTCCGGCCCGGATTGTCTCGGACAGCCAGGGGATCCGCAAGCTGGACGATAGAAGCGCGCAGCCTTACCGTGAGCTGCTGGAGATGAGGGCGCGTCTGTTCTGGCGCAGCCTGTCCGCTCCAGGCATGGAGGGGCTGTTCGCTGTTCATAAGCTGCCGGTAATCGGCGAGCCGTTCGGAGCGATCATGGTCCAGATCAATAAGAAGCAGCTGCTGAAGCTGGCGGGTTTCGATCCGGGCCTGGGCGGGACCGCTTTTATCCTGAATCAGGAGGGCAACTCGCTATCTCGCGGGCTGGCTCCGCCTGAGACAGAGGAGCTAAATGCGGCGCTGTCCAGTGAACTCTCCGGGATGCAGGAGAAGTCTACTTCGTTCCGCTGGAGCTGGAACAACGAGCTGTATGTCGTATCCACAGAGGTGATCCCGATCACCGGCTGGAATCTCGTCTCGGCAGTGCCGCTGTCTGAATTTCTGAAGCCGATCGTGATCGTATCCCGCTTGATTATGGCGGTAGGGCTGGCCAGTCTGCTGCTCGTGCTGCTCAGCTCCTGGTACGCTTCCGTGCGGCTTGTCCAGCCGATTCACCGGCTGCTGAGGACGCTGATCTCGCCGTCCGGCCCGGAGCCGCTGCTCGTCCCCAAGGATGAGATCCAGTATATCGAGGAGCAATGGAGGAATCTGAGCAGCGAAAGCCATCTGCTGCAGTCGCGGCTGGAGCAGCAGCATTCCTCCTTGCGAACCGGGTTCCTGCTGCAGCTGGTGCAGGGCCATCTGCAGCTGCTGCGGGAGCATGAAATCCGCCAGCGCATGGAGCAGTACGGCTGGGAGACGGAAGATCACCAGTTCGTCGTTATGGTCGTCCAGCTGCTGGGGTTCCAGCGGCTGCAGGGGTCGTTCCGCGAAGACGAGCAGCCCTTGGTGACCTTCGCCGCGGTTAACATTATCGAAGAGCTGACGGGCAACGATAATGTCTCCGTCATGAACCTGCACGATCTGTCCGTTGGTTTGTTTATTATGTTTCCCGGTCATGTATCGCCGTCTGAAGTATCCGAGAGGCTGAAAAGCATGGCCTCTGAAATCGGCCACAGCCTGAACCGGATTCTTAAGATGAATACGGTGATTGGCCTAGGCCAGACCGTATCCGCTATCAGCCGGATTCCCGGAGCCTGGGATGAGGTTCAGCAGGCGCTGCGCCACCGGAAGCTGGATGAGCTGAACCAGATTATCGACCTGAACGAGCCGATGGGTGAGCATGCGGAATCGAGGTATCCATTTACGCTGGAGCAGGATCTGGTCCACTCGCTGGTCAGCGGGCTGGGCGAGGAGAGCGACCGGCTGCTGGGGCAGTTCTTCCAGGAGCTGAAGGCACACGCGGAGCGGGAGCTGCTGCTGCAGCAGGGCAGCCTCAAGCTGCTGGGAGCCGTTCAGGGTGCTCTGATGCAATCGGGCATGGTGCAGGCGGGGGCGCTATTCGACTGGGGGCAGCTCTATGCGGAGCTGCTGGCGCTCAAGGACAGCGACGAGATGCAGGAATGGTTCGCCGAGAGGATTGTTCACCCGTTTATCGCCGAGCTGACGTACAATCAGAACGACCGGGTCCGGTATCTGGCTGAGCAGACGGTGGCCATGATCCGCTCCGAGTATCACACGGACATCTCGCTGGATTTATGTGCGGACCGGCTGGGTCTGTCGTCGTCGGGTCTTAGCAAGCTGTTCGTTCAGGTGACGGGTCTGCACTTTGTCGATTACCTGACCAAGACGAGGCTGGATCAGGCCAAGGAGCTGCTCGTCCGCTCCGATCTCAAGATGCAGGAGATTGCCGTGCAGATCGGCTATCAGCCTACGTACTTTAACCGGATTTTCAAGAAAATGGAGGGCATGACGCCCAAGGATTACAGGGACCGCCACAAATTGTAGCCCCTTCAGGGGGAAGAAGGGAGTTTTGTCAGATGATCATGGAACGACTGGATCAGGTAACCGAGCCGATTCGCTCGATTGAGCTTTACCGGTATGATGTGAATGTGCAGAGGAACTTCAGCCACGGGGCATGGACGAACCGCATTCACGGGTTTATCCGCATCTCCGCGGGAGATAAGCAGGGCTGGGGAGAAAATATTATCGCCGTCAACCGCGAGGAGTTGGACATCGCCGAGTGGCTCAGTCCGCTGCAGGACCTGATCGGGATGACGATCGGGCAAGCGGTCCGTGTGGTGATGAGCCGTCTAGAGGAGCTGGGCTCCAAGCGGGCGGAGATGGTGGAGACTGCTCTGCTGGACCTGGCGGGCAAGCTGCTCGGACAACCGGCGCTTGCGCTGCTCGGACTGGGGGGAACTGAACCCGTCCCCGGTCTGTTCTGCATCCTGGAGAACGACCCGGAGGCTGTCAAGGAGAGGGCGCGGCAATCCAGGGATCAGGGCTACCGCACGCATCTAAAGGTCAAGCTGTTCGGGGATACTGCGCTGGATAAGACGGTTATCGAAGCGGCCCGCAGTGTTATGGGTCCGGATACCTTCATCGTCGGCGATGTGAATGATGGCTATCGCCCGAAGAAGAGCGAGGAGAGCCTCGAAGGCCTTGCGGCCGCGCTGCGTGTCCTGCATGAGGCGGGCCTCAATGCGTGTGAGGACCCGGCGAGCCTGACGGTGCCGCAGTGGATCGAGCTGCAGCGCGAGGCCGGAGCGCTCGAGCTGCTGCCGGATGCCCCGCTGCGCCCGGCGGTGGAGGCGGTGCACACGGCTGTGCCGGGCATGGGCGGCATCTACAACATTCACCCGGGATGCGCGGGCTCGCTGATCCATGCTGCCGAGCTGGCGGCCAAGATTCAAGGCTTCGGTGCCCGCCTGATGATCGGCGACGATAGTCTGGTAGGCCCGGCCTGCACGGTCTGGCAGCAGCTCGCGATCGGCCTGTCGGCCGACTGGGTCGAGGCGCTGGAGAAGCCGGGCGAGTCGGACGCGTTCGAGGCCTGCGTCACCGCTCAGGCAACGTCGCGGACATCAGACGGCCGGGTGAGCATGGACACCGGGGCGCCTGGCTTCGGCCTCGAGCTGGATGAAGAGCGGCTGCGGGCATGCAGCCGAGATTACGGGAAGCTGGGATTGGTGCTGGCTTAGGTGCCGGTAATGATTAGGGCTATCCCAATATAACGGGGTAAACAATGAAGGGCGTGAATGATTCACGCCCTTAGTCATTCATGCGCCCAGCGTGGGCGTCATGCCATTTTTTAGTTTATTTGTAATCTTTTTTTAGATTTGGTCCCAAACTCATTCATGTTTTGTATACAATTCGTTCATGAAAGCCCCTGCACTATCTATCCCTTCTCTTGCTTCTTCTAGGAAAGAGTGACAACACAGCCAGTTATGGATCATAGCGGGCCAAGATCTGAAACGGATATCGACGCCGGCCAATGCTGCCCGTGTCACAAATGTTAATGACTCGCTTAACATAATTTCTGCTTCTCCAACCATGACGTAGATCGGGGGCAGCCCTCTCAAATCACCGTACATAGGTGAGGCATACGGAACCGCCGGTGACACACCATTTAAATAATTATCCGCTAATTTTTGGATGGCTTCCTTGGTGTTAACCGGATCCACCGCTTCTTTGGTGATGTAGGTCTCCCCAGTTAGTCCTAAATCAATCCATGGGGAAATCATGACCCCGCCTGCGGGTAAGGGTGTAAGGGTATCACGAATCCTCATTAAAACGGCTGCCGTCAGATTACCGCCTGCTGAATCACCAGCAATCATAATATGTTTGGCAGGATAGCCTTGATCTAGCAACCAACTGTAAGCTTTCAACGCATCGTCAATGGGAGCAGGAAAAGGATGCTCCGGCGCCAGACGATAATTGATGGCTAATGTACGGGCTTTAGCAGCTCTCCCTAATTCGCTGGACTCACCCCGATGTGTAGCTATACTTCCAAACATAAACCCACCGCCATGCAAATATAAAAGCACACGGTCTTCTTGGGATTCCGGAACAATTTGCCACTCCCCTTTCATCCCATCAATGTCTACCTCCTCTGTAATCAGATCACTTGCTATCGGAAGTGTGCCCCACATCTTATCTGCTGTAAGTTGACGAACCTCATCGACGGATGCTGAATAACTGGGCAGATTATCTTTAAATAACCGATGTGCTTTCTGCAATGAGAGTTTCATAATAGGACTCCTAACTGAATTGTATTGTACTTGATTTGTACAAGTTTATTATAATAATGAATCTGAATAATTTACATGGTGTAATAAATGTATATTGGTTAATATGATAATTAATTATAGTTATTTTGTTTAATGGTCCTAAAATTTAAAGGATGATCGATTTTTGCTATTGTATTCAATTTAATGACGAAATCCGTGCGGTTCGCTTACATGCTGGACCTCGTCAAATGTAAAGTTGAATAGCCGGGAAATCCATGGTATTCTGTTAACAGAAATTATGACTGATCAGTCAGTCATAATAAACGAAGCATATTTCGACCGGGAGGGAATGGATGTGGCCGTAGATAAAAGAGAGACGATTGTGGCCTCCGCATTAAAGCTGTTCGAAGAGCTGGGCTATCACAACACCAAGGTGTCCCATATCGTCAAGGATGCGGGAATGGCCCAAGGTACGTTTTATTTGTACTTCAAGAGCAAGGAGGATGTGTTCCGGACTGTGATCGAGCAGTGTCTGGAGGAGATTATCACGGCGCTGGCACCGGAATCCTGGGCAGATAGCGTAATGGATGAAGCGCAGGTACACTATCAGCTGATCCGCAAGTCGCTGGAGATTTATTATCATCACCGGCACGTGCTTAATATTCTGAAGCGTCACGGTTCCGCCTCGCCTGAGATTGAGGACATCGCGGCCACCTTCTACAAGAATGTGTGCATTGTCCTTATGAAGCTCACCCAGGAGCACTTTCCGGGTTACTCGGAGGAAAAGCTCGAAGCCAATGCTTACGCCACGATCGGTATGGTCGAGATGGCCGCGTATCAGTGGTTCATCCAGAAGGGTTATGGCTTGGAGAAGCTGGACCTGCTGACCGAGGTCATCCTGGAGGTCAACCTGGACTGCAAGGAAATCGGGGGTAGCTCCGTATGATTGCCAAGCTGCTGAAGTTCCGGAAGGTCACGCTGTTATTTTTCGTCATGGCGGTCGTGCTCGGTCTATTCAATCTGATGACACTGAAGCAACGGGAAAATCCGGAGATCGAGATTACGATGGCTGTTGTGAAGACGATCTATCCTGGAGCCTCTCCCGAGAAGGTTGAGCAATTCGTTACCCGCCCGCTGGAGGATAAGATTAAGGAGATCAGCGGGATTTCCGTGCTTAACTCGACCTCGTCGGCCAATATATCCGTGATTCAGATTGAGGTAAAGTCCGATACCGATATCAGACGCGCTTGGGATACACTGCGGCAGAAGGTTCAGTCGGCGACGAGTGATCTGCCCGCTGAAGCGCATCAGCCCGTGGTCGAAGACGATCTTGGGAAGATTGCTGCGCAAATTCTGCACTTTACTGTGAACAGCCAAGAAGAGCTGGAGCCGCTGCGCTCCACCATGGAGCATTGGAAGAAACAGCTTTCGACCGTGCCCGGCGTCAGCAACGTGGAGATCGTCGGACTGCCGGAGCAGGAAGTAGCGGTCACCCTGGACATCAAGAAAATGGAGGCGCTCAGACTTCCGTGGGGGATCGTCGCGCAGTCGCTCCAGAACAAGCATGATCGCGTTCCGCTCGGGACGGTCGATCTCGGCGCCAGAAAGTTCTTCGTCAATATGGGCGGCGAGTGGCAGTCCGCCGAGGATGTCGGGAATACGGAGCTTTTGGGTCTGCCGGGAGGCGTTAAGCTCAAGGTCAAAGACGTGAGCGAGGTGACGCTCCAGCCGAAGAAGAAGGAGGTTTCCGTCCTACATAACGGGAAGCCGACTCTGGATCTGGTGCTGAACGCAGAGAAGGGTGCGGACGTGCCTTCGCTGCAGAAACGGATCGACCACAAGGTAGCGGAGCTGCACGCCAAGCTTCCCCCGAATGTCGAGATGAGCTCGCTCTTTACTCAAAAGGAAAGTCTGGACCATCTGTTCAAGGAGCTGGGACAGGAGCTGCTGATCGGGATTCTCGTCGTTATCGTCGTCTGCTCGCTGGGTCTCGCCTTCGGCACTTCGCTGATCGTGGCGCTGGCGATTCCGATCTCGATCACGGTAGGCTTTATCCCCATGGAACTGGTTGGCGTGGACTTAAACCAAATCACGATCGTAGCGATTGTGATCGTACTCGGGATTCTGGTCGATGACGCTATCGTCGTCAACGATAATATCCAGCGGCGGCTGCAGCTGGGCGATGATCCGGTGAAGGCTTCCCTGGAAGGCAGCCGTGACGTGGCAATCTCGATCCTGACCGCGACGATTGCGACAGCCGCGGCG
This sequence comes from Paenibacillus filicis, assembly GCF_038070315.1. Taxonomy (NCBI): domain Bacteria; kingdom Bacillati; phylum Bacillota; class Bacilli; order Caryophanales; family Paenibacillaceae; genus Paenibacillus; species Paenibacillus filicis. The sequence goes on from NZ_JBBPCC010000010.1 coordinate 115,636, forward strand.
TTCCTGCCGCTATTCTTCCTGAAGGGCAACATCGGCAGCTTCATTCGTCCGCTGCCTGTCGTCATCACCTTCACGCTCGCGGCTTCGATGATCATGTCGCTGACGATCATCCCGATCTTCCGCCAGTGGATGGGCGAGCGCGGGCTGCGCCGCAAGGGCAAGGGATCTCAGACTGGGACATCGGCCGTGCAGACCCCAGGAGCCGCAGCGGGGCCCGGCCAAGCTCCTGGCATCGAGACGGAGTCGGTTACAGGCCTTCTGGGCAGGCCGATTCAACGGCTGAGCGTATTCTACGGCCGGCAAATCCATAAATTTCTGCGGAAGCCGTTGCTGACCGGTTCCGTCGCGCTGATCGTGGCGACCAGCGCGTTCGGACTGGTGCCGCTGCTAGGCGTGCAATATTTTCCTCCCGCCGAGAAGGACGAGATGCTGATCGACTTCAAGCTGACGGCCTCCGGCCGCCAGCTCGCTGAGACGGAGTACACGATCCGTAAAGCTGCCGCCTGGATGGAGGAGCAGCCGGGGGTAAGATTCGTCTCCGCCTACGCGGGACGGACGGCTCCGCATTTCTATTACTCTGAGGCCGACCAAACGGGCATTAATCTGGGACAACTGTTCGTCAAGATCGATTCCAAGCAGATTCATTCCAAGGAAGCCGTCGTCCGTTGGCGCGAGGAATTGAAGAAGCTGTTCCCGTCCGATGTGGAGATCACTCCCCGTGAACTGGAGCAGGGGCCTCCGGTAGGCGCCCCGATCGCCGTGCGCATCAGCGGCAATGAGCTGGGCGAGCTGCGGCAAATCTCGTCGGATCTCCAGGAGATGCTGAAGTCAATCCCTGGCACCGTCAGTGTTTCGGACGACGTCGGAGCCGATATGAATACGATTGAGATTGCACCGGACCCTGGCAAGCTGAGCCTGTTCGGTGTGAATGAGAAGGACTTGTCGATGACGCTGCGCATTGCTACGGAAGGTCTCGAGGTATCGGAGATACAGAAGGGCGAGAAGCTGCTGGACGTCACGCTCTATGCCAAGCAGATCGCATCCGACCCACTGGAGACGATGAAGAGCATGCAAGTGATGACCCAGAAAAATTCGACGGTCGCCGTCAAGGAGCTGGGCGAGGTGCGGAACAGCCAGATGATCAAGTCGATTCATCACCGCGATCAGACCCGCACGGTTACCGTCCGCAGCTTTACGCAGGATCGTCTGGCGGATGACATCGTCAAGGAGCTTCAATCGAAGCTCACCTCCTATTCGCTGCCTGATGGCTATACCCTAGCATTCGGGGGAGAGAATGAGGAGCGCAATGACGCGTTCGCCTCGATCGGCAAGCTGTCGATTATTGTGGTTCTGCTGATCTATGTCGTGATGGCGATGCAGTTCTACTCGCTGTCCATTCCGCTGCTGATCTTGTCAACGGTGTATCTGGCCGTAGGCGGAGCGGTGATTGGGCTGTTCCTGACCAATTCCCCCATCGGATTTATGGCGCTTATGGGGCTTGTGAGCCTCGCGGGGATTGTCGTGCGTAACGGGATTATTCTCATCGAGTTCATCGAGCAGGCGCGTGAGCACGGATTGTCCCTCTATGAGGCGGTGGCGGAAGCCGGAAAGGCGAGACTTAGGCCGATTCTGCTGACGACGGCGACAGCGATCGGAGGGCTGCTGCCGATGACGATCATGGGGGGCAATCTGTGGCGCCCAATGGGTATCACCATTATATCAGGCTTGCTGTTTTCAACACTGCTGACACTGATCGTCGTGCCGTCGCTGTTCGTGATTCTGGCCAAGTGGCGGGATAAACGCGCGGCCCGGGCAGGCGGTAATGTTCATAAGCACGGAAAAGGAGAATCGGTCCATGAGTTCAACTAGGAAACATACGTGGAAGGCAAGCTCTGTAGTGATCAGTGCCTTCGTTATCAGTACGGCATTGCTGGCTGGCTGCTCCGTGCAGCCCGAAGCCCAGCCGGCGGCTGCGGCCGAATCGCAATTGAAAACTGTTAAAACAGCTTCCATCGAGAAGAAGAAAATCGGCGACCCTCTGGAGCAGGTGGCGGATGTGTCCGCCTCCGTGCAGATGGATGTCGTCTCCAAGGTGAGCGGCGATGTGCTGCAGCTTCAGAAGAAGCGGGGCGATTACGTCGAGAAGGACGAGGTGCTGTTCCGCATCGATCCGACAGACCTACAGATCCAGAAGGAGAAGGCTCAGATTGCCGTTAGCGGCACCCGTCAGCAGATGGAGAAGGCGCGCAAGGATCTGGCCGACTCCAAGCAGGATGTGAGAGACGGAATCGCCAAGCTGGAGGCCGCGCTGAACGATACGGACAAAAACTACAGCAAGCTGCGCAACGACTACGATCTTGGCCTGGTGACCAAGATTCAGCTCGAGCAAACCGAGACGCAGGTGAATAACCTCAAGCGGGATCTGGAAGGCGCGAAGCGCAAGCTGCAGACGCTGGAGAGCACGAATTCCCTGTCTCAACTGGAGCAAGGTCTGGAGACGGCGAACGTGTCCTTGCGCGAGCTCGACCGCAGCTTGAACTATACGGAGGTCAAGGCAACGGTCAGCGGCGTGCTGACCGACCTGCCGGTCGAGGTCGGCATGACCTTGAATCCGGGCAGCCATACGGCGACAATCCAGCAGCTCGATCCGGTTAAGATTAAGGCGGAGCTCACGGAGGAAGCCGCTGCGCTGGTCCGCGGCAAGCCGGAGCTGAACTTTTATGTGCCGGGCGTGACGGATCGGATCAAGGCCAAGGTCAGCTACCTGGCGGATGTTCTGGGCGCTCAGTCCAAGTCATACGCGCTGGAGCTGGAGGTGCCGAACCCGGACCGCAAGCTGAAGCCGGGGACGAAGGCGCAGATCCTGCTCACCGAAGAGCAGGATCAGGTCGTCGTGACGGTACCGTCGCTTAGCGTCGTTCGTGAGGGCGGCGACACGTATGTGTTTGTGCTGAACGGCGGCGATACGGCGGAGAAGCGCAAGGTTCAGCTCGGTCGCCTGAACGAGACGATTCAAGAAGTGCTTTCCGGGGTAAAGGAAGGCGAGCAGCTTATCGTATCCGGGCAAAACCAACTCAAAGACAAAGAAAAAGTACAGCTCGCGAAGTAAGCGCAGGGCGAATTGACAGGAGGAACACAAGTGAACCGCAAACTGAAAGTTACCACAGCATCTGTTGCCATCTCCGTCTCCCTTCTCGGTGCCGGACTGTCCGTCTACGCGGCGGATGCTCCGTCTGAAGCATCCGTGCCGGAGGTCGCCGCACCAGCGGTCATCACCTACACATTGACCGACCTGCTGGATGTGGAAATCAAGGGCGCGCTCAATGAACGCGTAGACGGAGGCACCCGCCTCGGCGTCATTGTCCGGATGACCAATCATGCGGCAGGGATTACGCGAGTGCCCGATTATGAAGTGCGTGTGCAGACGAAAGAAGGCGTGGAATACACGCTGAAGCCGAGCGCGGCCAATGCGAAGTCCCTGCAGCCCAAGGCGACCACCGAGCTTAGCTATCTGGCTGTGATCGACCGGACGGATGAAGTGTCGCTGACTCAGGTCAATTGGACGGATGTTGATTACTACGTGTACCCGAAGAAAGAGACGCCAATCATCAGCGTGCCCATCCAGGGAGACGCCTGGAAGGGTAGTGATACGACGATCACGGATCCCACGGCGGTCAAGAAATGGTCTGAATCGTTTAAAATCCCGGGGCTCATCTCCCCGATCCAATATACGCCGGTGGCGATCAATAAGGAATCGACGGCGGAAGGAACCGTATACGTTGTACAATTGCTCGCGTACAACCCGACAGATAAGCGTGAGACATTGCCGGCGTTCGGCATCGATGGCAAGGGAGGCGGCAAGGTATTCACGGGGACACGTGTGGAGAAAGACGCGATCTTGCTGGAGCCGAAGGCTGAGAAATATATCCACTATGCGATCCCGACGGATCAGGACACCGTGCTGCAGAGCTTGAATGTGCTGACGCCGGAAACCTTCGCCGAAGCGGGAGCAGCTGGGGTTGACGTAACGACCTTCAAGGTAGGTCGCTTGAATGTATTGCTTCCTAGCGAGGCGCCGGGTACAAGCTTCGCGGCTTATACATTGGGGCACCGCATTGCGTTTGATGAGCGGAGCCAGCTGATCAACCCGGACCTCATCGTATCAGTGGTGGAGTACAATCTGCATCAGAACAAGGAGGACGGCAACCAGATCGTCACCGCGAAGTTTAAGCTGGCGAACAAGTCGGCGAAGCCTCTGTCCGTGCCTGTATTCCAGGCCGACCTGGTGAGCCGGGACGGCTACGAATATACGGGAAGCCGTCAGGCCACGCAGACGGCGACGGTGCTGCCGAGCTCTTCGCTGACCGTCAGCTACTCATTTACCTTGCCGGTATCCGAGAAGGGTGACGGACTGGTGCTCAAGGTACAGGATGCCGTCACGGCGGCTCCGTACAAAACGACGATCGCCGCGATATCGACCGGCCTACAGGAAGCGAAGAAGGACGAATGGAGCCTGTATCCGTTCCAGGTGAAGGTCAAGAATTGGAACCTGACCTCCGATTATGGCCCAGCCACGCAGTACCAGTACATGTACCGGCTGAAGCTGGATCTGAATATTACGCGCGACGAGCAGGTACAGCTCGATGCTTCCTTCCCGACGCTGCTGGTAGAGCTGTATGATTCGCAGGACCGGCTCGTAGGCCGGGGCAATGCGAGTCTGTACGGAGCGAGCAGACTGGTGAATGGGGACAATTCGATTTCGCTTAGCGGTGCATCGGATAGTCTGGATGTTCGTCATAAAGTTAAGATCTACGAGACCTTCAAGACGCCAACGGGCGAAGGCAAGCGCCTGCTGACGCAGTACAACCAGTAATCGAGCCATCATTTCCTTTCTACCATAAATATTAAGAAGCCGAGCAGCCGTAAGGCGGCCGGAAGCTCAAGCCTGATTCGAGAGGCTTGAGCTTTTTTTTATCACATCGTTTCCATATATTTTCATATTTTTTCAGTTTAGCTGTCGCACTTCATATTACAATCCGTCTTATAAAAATGAATACAATAATACTAATACTGCATGGTGGATGCCTACCAGTTATGATTTACTCTTGACTTTGAACCTCGAAAGTTTCCGTTCTGGCGTTTTGAATTAAAAACACACCAATTACGGTTTCACCATCAACGTCATACAGCGGTATTTGACGATCTTTACTCGCTAGAGTCATTGCTACTGCTTCTTCGCGTGTTTTTGGCATCTCACCATCTAGGTCTTCCTTCTTTACATATCCCAACGTGCGGTCAACGCCGTATGCCTCGATGTAATCTGGCCTTTGATCTAGAGTTTCAGCATGTATGGCTGAACCAAAGGTCTTGCCTTTTGTATTCCTAAAGTAATGAGGAGTTACCTTAACAGTAACTTATGCTTATGTGTTTTACCTACCACATCGAAACTTATCCATGAACTTTCAAGGGTAGTAGCACTTGATACCATTGACAATGTACCAACCAATAAACCTACAATAGCAGCACTTGTTAACAATTTCTTTTTCTTCTTAAACAATTTAAAACTCCTTCACGTCTATAAATTATTAGCTGACCGAGCTAACATTATAGACGTGGTAAAAGTGAATATGTTTCCATCATAAAGATTATTTTACATTATTTATCTAATGTTATATCATGACCTGCTATTACATCGTTTAAAATCTCTTGTATAGATATCATGGATTCAATGGAACCATCATATTTTGGCGATTAATATTTAATACATTTATTGACTGTGAGGATACCCATAGACAGCCGAACAGGAGGTTACTATCGTTGAGAATAAGATATTTTGTCCTTCTTGCAGGTATTGTCCTGTTAGCAGCGGGGATAGCGATTTATGCATCAAGTGCTCCCAGCCCATTGTCCTCGAGCCAGCAGGCAATTTCGAACCAAACTCCTTCCATGCATGTCAGCATTGAAACCTTTCCCTTTGATGAATCTGTTAATAAAGCGGATGCCATTGTAAGAGTAAAAATAAATAGCAAAATCAGTGAGCTTGATTCTCCTGCCGATAAAACGATCTTTCAAGCGGAAGTACTGCAAATCTACAAAGACAATAAAAAGCTGTCAGAGAATTTCATTGATATTATGCAGGCAGGAACAGACAAGGCATTATCGAATAAGAACGAGCTGCTTAGAAAGGGTGATGAAATCATTTTATTTTTAATGGAGGCCCAATCTAAACCAAACACTTACTGGATTCTAGGCGAAGAAACAAATATGTATGATGTCACCCCCCATCGAATTGAAAAGAGAGCTCGGGCTGATGCTCAATTAAATGAGATCTCCATGGAACAAGATTCTAATGAAGCTCCGGGCGGCAAGCAAATGCTTAACCCGTCAGCATTTATAGAGAAACTGGAGGCGGAGATCAACAGCAGCACTCCCTAAAACCAAAGCGTCTTTTTCACCTAATAGCTATTGACATCTGCCGGAAAATCATATATCTTTAATTCAAGATAATTAAATCAAAGATAAAGAGGGGGTGAGAGCGATGACGATTCGATTGGATGACGAGCACGCCGTTTCCCTGAAAACCTTCGTGGTGCTTTCCAAGGCATACCGGACGATCATGGACCAGGCTGTTAAAGATATGAAGCAGCATGATCTGGCTCCACCCGAATTCATGATCCTCGAGGTTCTGTATACGAAGGGAAAAATTCCGCTGCAGCAGATCGGCGAGAAAATTCTCATGACGAGCGGAAGCATCACTTACAATATCGACAAGCTGGAGAAGAAGGAGCTGCTGAAGCGCGTACCTTGCGAAGAAGATCGAAGGATCATCTTTGCCGAAATTACCGCGGCCGGCACGGAGCTGTTTGATCGTATTTTCCCCGCGCACGCGGCTGCAATCCACGGGTTGACTCAAGGGCTCAGCCAGCAGGAGAAGCAGGAGACGATCCGGCTGTTGAAGAAGCTTGGTAGAGGGGCGGAAGAGGGCTAGCTTCAAGGTGATACGCAGTTCTAGCTCTTTTTTTGACTCATATCTTAAAATAAAGATTATTAAATTAAAAATAATGGAGGATGATTCACATGATGGCATGGGGATTATTAATTGTACGTGTGGTCGTAGGATTGTTGTTCGTAGGTCACGGGGCACAAAAGCTGTTCGGCTGGTTCGGCGGCTACGGTCCGAAAGGCACCGGGGGCTGGATGGACTCAATCGGCATCAAGCCGGGGGTGGCAATGGCTGTCATGGCGGGTCTGATGGAGCTTATCGGAGGGGCGCTGTTCGCCGCGGGGTTGTTTACACCGGTTGCTGCGGTGCTGATCACGCTGACGATGCTTGGCGCGATTGTCAAGGTACATGGCAAGAACGGCTTGTGGGTCACCGCTAACGGCTACGAATATCCGCTGGTGCTGATCGCGGTCGTCGTCGGTATCGCCTTGACTGGCGCGGGTGCTATCTCGCTAGACGCCCTGCTGCAATAATCGGGGAACCTGAGTAAACAATAGGTAACAGTTAAGAAAACCAAGGAGGAATTACTATGTCTCAGCAAACAACCGGCATTCATCATATTACCGCCTTCGCCCGCGATCCTCAGGCCAATGTGGATTTCTATGCAGGAGTTCTTGGCCTGCGGCTCGTGAAGCAGACAATCAACTTCGATGCTCCTGAAGTGTATCATCTGTATTTCGGCAACGAGAGCGGCAGTCCCGGCACCATTATTACTTTTTTCCCTTCCCCCGGTTCGCCCAAGGGGCGGATCGGAGGCGGGCAGGTCGGGATTACCTCTTACGCCGTACCTGTCGGCTCGCTGAGCTTCTGGGAGCAACGGCTGGCAGGCTTCGGCATTCAGACACAGCAGGTGGAACGCTTCGGAGAAACCTATCTGCAGTTCACTGACAATGAAGGCTTGAATCTGGAGCTGGTCGAGCGTTCGGAGGGAGAGCCGAGCTCGTGGTCCTTCGACGGTCTGACGCCGGATCAGGCGATCAAGGGGTTTGGCGGAGCGGTCTTGTATAGTGTGAAGCCTGCGGCTACCATGGATGCACTGCAGCATGTCCTGGGTTTGGAGAGAGAGGGAGAAGACAGCGGGTACGCACGCTTCCAGGCTTCCGGAGATATCGGCAATGTGATCGATGTTCCGCTGGCAGCGGCGGAATGGGGAACCGGAGGCGCGGGCACCGTGCATCATATCGCATGGCGTGCTCAAGACTTCGAAGATCATGCCCGCTGGCAGGCTCTCGTGGCGGAGAAAGGCTATCGTCCGACCTCCATCATCGACCGCCAGTATTTCAATGCGATCTATTTCCGCGAGGGCGGCGGCATCTTGTTCGAGATCGCTACCGACCCTCCTGGATTTGCCAACGACGAGCCTGCGGAATCATTGGGCGAGACCTTGATGCTGCCCGAGTGGTATGAGCCGCATCGCGCACAGATCCAAGCAGGCTTGCGGCCCATCCAGGTCCGCGTCGTGGAGGGGAAATGATCATGAAGCATCTATTCGAGAAAGGCGCCAATCCTGACGCCCCGACGCTGGTTTTATTCCACGGAACGGGCGGCACAGAACGCGATCTGCTCCCGCTGGCCGGCCTTCTGTCGCCTGAGTCTTCCGTGCTGAGTCTTCGAGGAAATGTGCTGGAGAACGGCATGCCGCGGTTTTTCCGGCGGCTCGCCGAAGGCGTATTCGATGAAGAGGATCTGATCTTCCGGACGAAGGAAGTGTACGATTTCCTGGAGGAGGCTGCGGCTCAATATGGATTCGACCGCAGCCGGGTCATTGCCGTGGGCTATTCCAACGGAGCGAATTTGATCGGCAGCCTGCTGTTCCATTATCCACAGGCCGTAAGCGGAGCGATTTTGCACCATCCGATGGTACCCAGACGGGGCATTGAGCTTCCAGCTCTGAGTGGTACGCCGGTATTTATCGGCGCAGGAAGCCATGACCCGATTTGCTCACCTTTGGAGACTGAGGAGCTGCAAGGATTGCTGGAGCAAGCGGGGGCGGATGTTACGGTTCACTGGGAGCGATCCGGCCATCAGTTGACGGCGACGGAGGCTCGGGCGGCCGCAGCTTGGCTCCGGGAGCGGCTGCTATGATCGTGATCGATCCTTCGACGCAAAGCGAGCGAGATAATTATAAGCTGCTGACGGGCAGTATTATCCCGCGGCCCATCGCGCTTGTGACGACGCTCTCCCCGGATGGCGTGGTGAATGCGGCTCCGTTCAGTTACTTTTCCATCGTATCGAGCCAGCCGCCACTGGTCTCGGTATCCGTCCAGCGGAAGCAGGGTGCGATGAAGGATACGGCGAGAAATGCCATACATACGGGGGCCTTTGTCATCCATATCCCTGACGAGTCGATCGTCCTTCCGATGAATGAAACGGCTGCGAATCTCCCGTCGGACGAGAGCGAAGTAATCCAGGCCGGCTTCTCGCTGGTGCCCAGCGAGGCGGTACCGGTGCCGAGGCTGATGGAAGCGAAGGTAAGGCTGGAATGCGTGCTGGAGCAGAGTCTGGAGCTGGGCGGGACGGGCGGCGAGCCCGCCTGCGATCTGCTGATCGGCCGGGTCGTCCGCTTTCATCTGGCGGAGGAGATCTATGAGCAAGGCCACATCCTGGCAGAGAAGCTACGCCCGGTGAGCCGTCTGGCGGGCAGCTATTATGCCCGGCTCGGGGAGCAGTTCGCCGTCGAGCGTCCGCTGGGTTGACACGGCAGCAGCGCAGGCTGGAATTCCGCCAGTGCTGCGGGCAGCGGGACAAACCCAAGGCTTTGCTTATTGACTAATGCGGAGGATTTCCGTACTATAAAACTAGCTTAATTTCCGGTGCCAGTCACTGGAAAGCGGGGGAACCACTTGCATTTGGGGCGAATCATGATTCATGTAGGGAACCATCTTTCCCGAGCCCGACAGCTAACCTCGTCAGCGGAAGATGGGTCAGTCGGCATGCAAGCCAACATGTTGCAGCAATGACCCGTGATTGGTGGGGTCTTTTTTTTATGGGGAAGACCCTGGGGGCTGGTCCTTGATTGTCTCGAGCGGAGGCAGCGGATAGCCGGGGTCTTTTTTTCATGCCAAGCCGGTCAAGTCCGCATAAGCTTCAGAGCCAGAGACGGGGTATCTCATGGGGAAGGAGAACGGTATATGAACAGGGTGAGGGAAATTCGGGAACGCGTAGAAGCCCAGCAATTGAGGGAGCAGGATATGATTTATTTGCTAAATGAGGTGCAGCGGCTGAGAGAAGCGCTGCAATCGATCGTCGGAGAGGGATTTTTCTCCAGCGATCAGCAGCATTGGATGGCCTACAAACGTATAGCGGGCCGGGCGCTGGAGCCGGAGAGGGGCTGCTCGGTCACGTCCAAAGCGCCGGACGTGGAACGCTTTCGCTAACAGCGGCGATCATGTCACATACGGACCGGATTTCATAGCCAAGGATAGAGATCAAGACCGCTCCTGCCGGGAGCGGTCTTTTGCTGCACTTAAACAGTTACCAGGCGGAGTGTAATGCCTGATGGGTCGGTCACCGACCGGAACCCGTTCTGCTCCGCTACCGCGATCCCGGCGCTGCCCAGCCGGTCCAGGGTCTGACGAAGGGAGGCTTCGTCCGGGAAGACGACCGTTGCATAGTCCAGGCCTGTTGCCTGAGCCGGCGGAATCGGAGCGTGCTCTCCAGCCCAAATATTCAGGCCGATATGATGGTGGTACCCGCCAGCAGAGATGAACAACGCACCCCGGCTGCTGGCATCGGCTACGATATCGAAGCCGAGCACATTGCAATAGAAGCGTCTGGAGCTGTCCAGGCTTTGAACGTGAAAATGGATATGGCCGATTACGGTACCAGGCGGCAGGCCGTTCCACTCCTTGCCTTCCGCTAGCGCCACGAGGCCATCCCGGTCGATCGGATCGCTGGCCATGATATAGTGGCCTTGAGTGTCCCGGCGCCAGGTGTCGCGAGGGCGGTCACTGTAAATTTCTATGCCGTTATGGTCGGGATCGGTAATATATAGAGCTTCGCTGACCAGATGGTCCGAATGGCCGATATGAATTCCCGTCCCGATCAGATGACGAAGGGTAAGCCCTAGAGCCTCGCGGGTAGGCAGCAGAATCGCGAAGTGATACAAGCCTGCGGCGGACCTGCGCGCGGTTACCTGCGCATCGGCGACTTCCCGCAGGACGACCAGCGGTGTGAGTCCATCCGCGGTCAGCTGGGCTTCGCCTTGCGTTTCGTGCAGCAGACGCAAGCCGACTATTTCCGTATAGAAAGCCAGAGAACGCGTCAAGTCGGAAACCTTCAGCTTCACCGGTCCAAGCTTCAAATCATCAGGGAGCACAGAGGACATCGTATAAACACTCCTTATTCAGATAGGATTTCTAGTTAAATGTATAGCAGGAGAAGGAATTCTGTCAAATAAAACCAAGCGGGTTGGACAACGCCAAAGAGGACCGCTCCTTGTGGGAGCGGTCCTGTTGAGATTTGGTGTAAGTTTAGCCGGACGAGCCCGGGCTGGACTGCACGATATAGGCAACTAAAGCCACATAACCGAGCACGATCACGACAATATAAATCCACGATAAACGGGACCAATTTCCTTTGGTTTTGCTATCATAAGAAGGATTGCCTTCTTTGTTTTTCTTGGAGACCCCGACCATAATGGTCGAAACGGCGCCGATCAACAGGATCGTAGCGAATACCAAGTAATATATATAGAGCTGCTGCACAGGCTCCTCACCTCTCTGCCGTCCTTGTTCCCCCTAGACTATAGCAGCAATCGGAGCTGTCGTAACCATCCATTCCGATAAAAATCAGACCATCCAATTGGATGGGCGAGGCGTCAGGAGATGTAGGGGTAATCACGGCAAATCGTCCGGCTCCAAGCTAGAGCGGTAGACCTACGCGGCTTTTGTAGCGAGTGATCAGCACCTGACAATCCACGCTTGTAATCCCTGGCAGTGTATATAGCTTCTCCCTTAGAAAGGCTTCCATCTCCTGATTGGTAGCGAATAGACCGTGCATATAAAGCTTGCTCGGACCGGTCGTATGGTACAGGTTGGTTACGGCCGGTTGAGCCGACAACTTACTGGCTACCTCCTGCATCTGCAGCGGCTCCACCTCGATATTGAAGATAGCCGTCACACCTATGCCTACTTTAGCCGGATTCAGCACCGCCGTAAACTGCTCAATCACGCCGCTATCCATAAGCGTATGAATGCGAGCTTGAACGGCAACACGCGACAGTCCGATTTCTTTCCCAAGATCTGTGTAAGATATTCTACCGTTAGTAGTAAGTTCATGAATGATTTTTCGATCAATGTCATCAATGTCGACTGATGGTGTTTCATTTTGCATGATAGCCAGCCCCATTCCACAATTTGAAAAATATATGACAAGGCGAATGAGAAATGATTGTTTGAATATCCGTATGTACTAAATATATCGTGAAAATCATTCATTTTCAATAATATATTGTGAATTTACCTGACATGTGAAAGAAAAAAGATGGAGGAATGAAAGGTAGCAAGTTGGATTTCATGGGATTAAATATGTTAATTTACATGACGCGAATCAAGGTGGTTGGGTGTGTATGATCAAAAAAGTTTCTTCGAAAAAGGATCTTTATCTATGTTCATGCTGACTTGACTAGTCCGGTGGAAGCTGTTAGTCTTGGTTGGACGACCAAACAAGTGAAGGGGGAAACATAATTACAGAGCCATTAAATAATCGGGATCTTATTATCGCCAAGACGCATGATTTATTGATCGAGCATGGTATCAAAGCTACTTCGATCAAACTGGTTGCTCAAGCTGCCGGTGTCGCACCAGGCTTGATCCACTACTATTTCAAAAGCAAGGAAGAGCTTATTTTGGCCGTGCTAGAGGAAGCTAAGCGCCAATGCCTTCAGGATTGGGACGAAATTCTCCGTCGGGCGAAGGACATTCAGCAAACCGAACACGTTTTAAAGCTAGGTAAGGAACGGTTATTTGCGGATTTAGATATGTACCGCCTGCGGTTCGAACTGTATTCGAATGGACTAAATAATTCTACTGTAAAGTCGCATGTGAATGCACTATTACAGGAGGAACAGCGGAAAATCGCCGAACTCTCCACTCTTCTTGCCCGAAAAGAAGGCGTCAATCACGAAGCGATCGCAGCTACTTTGACCGCCGCGTTTGACGGGCTGGCTCTGCGCAAGCTGACTGACGAGAGCTTCGATCTGAATGCGGCTTATGAAACATTAAGTGAAATGTATCTCTCGTTCACTTAATGCTTTATTTTATAAATTGGTTGGTCAACCAACTAATAAGGAGGAGAAAGTAAAATGGTATCCCTACATGGAAAAAAAGTGTTGATTGTTGGAGGCAGCTCCGGTATTGGATTGGCAACCGCCGGTCTGCTGCTGGAAGCAGGGGCTAAGGTTGTTATTGTTGGACGATCCCAGACAAAGCTAGACCTTGCACGAGAAGGCTTCTCTCTTTATGCGGAGAATGTAGAGGGTTATGCTCTGGATATGATGGATGAACTGCAGGTGAAACAGTTCTTCGACCAGCGGATCAAGCAGTTCGATCATCTCGTGATTAGCGCTTCAGAAACTTCCTTGGTCGATTTTAAAGAGTCTGAGATGGAGACCGTGAAGGGATTGTTCGCCAGCAAATTTTTCGGTCCTTACCAGTTAGTTAAGCATGCAGCGCCTTGGCTGTCGAACGAAGGCTCGGTTACGTTGTTTTCGGGTGCAGCCGCATTCAAGCCAGCCAAAGAAACAGTGGTTCTCGGCTCGGTGAATGCAGCGGTCACCTTTTTGGGGCAGGCTCTGGCATTCGAGCTCTCGCCTATTCGGGTCAATGTGGTTTCTCCAGGCATTATCGACACACCGGCTCACAGCAGTATGGATGTTACCACCCGTAATCAGTTCTTCGAACATGTAGCCAGTGTTCTCCCCGTCAATCGGATCGGGACCGCTGAGGATGTCGCCGAAAGTGTGCTCTATCTCATCCGGAACGGATTTAGCACGGGCAGCGTGTTACATGTGGATGGAGGGCATTCCATTGTGTAGTTGAAACGATAGATGCAGGCATGCAGATCGTTGCAAACACTCGGAATGCCACCGATTATTCCAGGCGTTGTTCGTGAGCGTGGAGATGAGCTTCTTGGTATCGACATTTCCACCTTGATTGAGAATATGGATTGAGAACTGTAAAAAAGCATTCTGCCAGACTTGCTCGCCATTATGAGCGCTTGTCGACAGACTCGATGTGCCAGGAGTCGATCGGAGACAGCCTGCGCAGGCGAAACATCAGGGTGGTATGCTCCGGCTTCCGCTCCTTGCGGGTCAGCTCCACCTGTATAGGGAAATCAAGGGCCAACAGCCCGTTCCCGTTGATAGAGCCGCTCTGTACCGGCTGGTTCTTGGACGGACGGATCGCGGCCAGGCCGTGCATCCATCGCATCGTTTCCTCCAGCTGCGGATGCCGGAGGCTGCCAAAGCTCAGCTTGAGCAGCTGGGAATCCCGCAGATGGATGGCGGCTACATACGCAGCGGCTACCTCCTCCGCCCCGGCGCGGCCGAAATAATCGTCCAGAGCGCCCCCTGCCTTGCGGACCATCAGCTGATGCTCCAGATCGACTTGGGCCGAGCCATGGGTGGTGCTGCCCAGGAAGTGCAGGCAGAAGTGCCCGGAAAAGTCATTGCCTGGAATCCCGTCTCCCCCGTGTGGCATCCCCGCCATAGAAGCCGCCAGCCGCTGACCGTCTCCCGCTTGCACCAGAACGGCCCGGCGTTCCCAGCTCCACACGCCGTTGTAGATCTGCTTCATAACGGCCGTATCCGCCTTCGTCAGCGGCTGAACGTCCGCATGCTGCCGTCCGGCACGGTGCTGTGCCTGGAAGGACAGACCCGTCTCCAGGTCGGTGATCGTGAACTTGGTCATCTTGGGCAGTAAAGTCGAGGCGTGCGGCCAAGGGTGTATCGCGCCATAATGCATGGTTCGGAGACGCCCGGCCTGCTCCTTCAGATAGGCTCCGGTCTTGGCGTCGAGCGGCAGCAGCTGGTGGGTCGCTTCCTCGTATAGATCTCCTCTGCGATTTAGCAGATATATCTCTTCCGATCCTGCTCCGCTGGATGACAGCTTCAGATACGTATCGAATACGGGAGCATTCCCGGTTTCCGAACCCTTAAGGTTTTGTTCCGTCCGCCGGGCCCGCGCTGCGTGGATGGATTTGACCAGCCGGGAGGCATCGACAGCCAGCCGGGATTCGTAAGCTGCCCCGGACGAGGACTTGACCGTCAGGAGGGCGACGGGCGCTGCCAAGACCTGAGAGTCCGGTAAGAATAAGGCCAATAGGGTCATAACAGCGAGTATGTGGAGCAGCCAGGCAGGCTTGCGGACCATTGTTGTTCCTCCGATCGTTGGATGGCTTCCCTGTGACAGGGTCTGCAAAGAGCGCAGATCTCATAACAGGATATTAAAGGGAACATAGTTTGACGGTCACATGCTTATCCTATATTTGTTGCAGAGAAGGAGGAGAAGGCATTGCGATTGCGCTTATTGGGAAGCTTATTGATGACCTTGGTCCTGATCGCTTTACTTGGCTTTCCGCAGGCTTACGCGGCTCCGCGTAAGCAGACGAACAGCCGACCCTACTACGAAGCTCGCGGTGAGGTCGTGTGGGAGGTCCCTAGCGAGGAGAAGGTGATTGCACTGACCTTCGATGACGGACCGGATGAAACGGATACACCTGTAATTCTGGATCTGCTCAAGCAATATGAAGCTAAAGCCACTTTCTTCGTTGTGGGGAAACGAGTCGAGCAGCATCCCGAGCTCGTCAAGCGGGAAATAGCGGAAGGCCATGAAATTGCGAATCATACGTACAGCCATGTGTACTTCAAGAAAAACATGCCGGACAGTAAAATCGAAGATCAACTGGTCAAGGCCGAACGGGTGATTGCGGATGCGACCGGGCTGAGAACCAGGCTGTTCCGGCCTCCCGGCGGATATTACAGCGAAAATGTCGTCCGTGCCGCCAAAAAAGCCGGCTATCTCGTCGTCATGTGGTCCTGGCATCAGGACACCGAGGATTGGAACACGCCGGGGGTAAATAAGATCGTCAACAAGGTGCTGAATAATGCCCGCAACGGTGATATCGTTCTGTTCCACGATCATGTGGAGGGCCGGACCCAGACGATCGAGGCTCTGAAGCGAATCCTGCCGGAACTCAAGGAACGAGGATACCGGTTCGTTACGGTCACCGAACTGCTTAGTTTCCGCAAGTCCACGACCGTGGAAAAGTAAGAACGGACCGGCGCTGGACAGCTTGTGCTATACTGGAGCTAGAATAGCACAGTGCGTTGCAGGTAAAGGGGCAAGCGAAGGTATGAACATACAGGCATCAAAAGCGCCGGAGAATCGCAGGGAATCGGGAGTCTACGACGCTTCAGGCGCAGGGGCAGGTATCGCGTTAGAAGCGGAAAGCGGGAGACGGCATGAGACCGAAATCCGGTATACGTCTGCCGCCGGGCGGAGCATGGAGGAGAACCTGGCGCAAGCATCGAGCGGCGAACGTTTTTTTTGCCGTAAATCGGCAGAGGTCGGCGTCACGCTGAACAAGGTTCAGCAGCAGGCGGTGCTGCAGACGGAAGGTCCGCTGCTGCTGCTGGCATCGCCAGGGTCGGGCAAGACGACCACCGTTATTATGCGCATCGGTTATTTGCTGGAGGAGAAGGGGGTAGCCCCGTCGCGGATCAAAGCGGTGACGTTCAGCCGCGCTTCGGCGACGGATATGAAGGAGCGCTTCGCGCGCTTTTTCCCGGGACTTCCTCCAGTCGACTTTTCGACCATCCACAGCCTCGCCTTCGAAGTTGTGCGCGACTATATGTGGCGTACGGGAACCCCCTATCGGATTATCGAGGGGGAGCTGCGTCCTGATGAGGAGCAGGAGCTCGCGGGACAGGAGCAGCCGCCGCTTCACAAGAAGATGATTTTGCGCCATCTGTTCGGGAACATCGTCGGGGGGACGATCACGGAGGAGCAGATGGATGATTTAACGACCTACATCAGCCTGATCAAGAACAAATTGATCCGTCAGGAGGAGTGGGCTACCGTGCCGTGCGAGGTGCGGGAGGCGCACTCTATTTTGCGCGCATACGAGACGTTCAAGCGCAGCGGTGCGGACAAGCTGCTGCTGGATTACGACGATATGCTGACGGTGGCCCATCAGGCGCTGGAGACGGAGCCGTTCCTGTTGGCCAAGTACCAGTGCAGGTACGACTATGTGCTGACGGATGAAAGCCAGGATACGTCTGCGGTCCAGCATGCGATCATCGAGAAGCTGGTACGAAAACACCGGAATCTGTGCGTCGTCGCCGACGACGACCAGTCGATCTACAGCTGGCGCGGAGCGGACCCGTCGTACCTGCTGCAGTTCGGCAATGCGTATCCCGGCGCGAAGACGCTGTTCATGGAGCAAAATTACCGCTCGACCCGGCATATCGTTGACACGGCGAATCGGTTCATCAAGCGCAATCAGAACCGTTACGACAAAAACATGTTTACGCATAATCCGGAGGGCCATGAAGTTACGATCCGTAGTCTGAGCAGCTACGCCTTTCAGGCGTCCTATCTCGTCAGGGCGATTACCGGCGAGGAAGAGCTGCGCGAGATCGCTATTCTGTACCGCAATAATTCATCGGCAATTGGACTTATGAATGCGTTCGATCGGGCCGGCATTCCTTTTTATATGAAGGATGCGGATCTGCGCTTTTTCTCCCATTGGGTCGTAGAGGATGTGCTGAATTTCATGAGGATGTCCTATACGGACAAGCGCCCGGATCTGCTGGAGAAAATACATATGAAGCTGGCAGGCTACATTACGAAGCAGCAGATCGCGGCGCTGAAGATGATCGGCAACGGGGAGTCGGTGTTCGACAACCTGACCGCGCATGTGGAGCTCAAGGACTATCAGCACAAGCTGCTGGAGGAAGCCAAGACAACCTTCCGGGAGTTGAATACGATGCCGCCGCGTGAGGCCATCCGGACGATCCGGGGCAAGCTCGGTTATGAGAAGGCAATTGACCGGATGTGCGAGCGTCTAGGCTTCCGCAAGGAGTATCTGATGGGCATCCTCAACACGCTGGAGGAAATTGCGGAGCCGCTGGACACGCTGGAGGATTTCGCCAAGCGCTTGAAGCATCTGGAGACGGTACTCAGGCAGTCTAGGGCACGCAAAAGCCACAATGCCGTAACCTGTTCTACCTTCCACAGCTCCAAGGGGCTGGAATTTAAGCGCGTGTATATGATCGACCTAATCGACGGCATCATACCTTCTTCGGACGACAAGGACAAGAAGGGCGAGGCTGGCAGCGCGGCGATGGAGGAGGCAGTCCGGCTATTTTACGTAGGGATGACCCGGGCGCGGACTGAGCTGGAGCTGATTACGTACCGGGAACGGGATGGGGCCAAGGTAACGGAGTCGGCGTTCGTCACTGGTGTGCGCAGGATTGTGAACCCGGATGCCGAAGACGAGGAGGGGAAGGCGCAACCGGGGGCTGTGACACGGAGCGGAGCATCAGGTGGGCCGAGAGGGGTTAAGCCCGGAGCGGCAAGCCGGAAAAGAAGCTTGGACGATCCGGGAGCTTCGAACCGCAAAAGGAGCATGGCCGGATCCGGGTCAATCGGCTCTGCGGTATCGGTCAAGGTGGTGAAGCCTGTGGCCGTGCGATCTCCCGATGCGATTGCGGAGAGTGCGGCTCTGCGGGCTGGCGTGAAGGTCAAGCACCGCAAATTCGGACAAGGTGAGATTATGCAGACAGATGGGGACCGTGTCCGGATCCGCTTTGATGAAGGAGAGAAAACCTTGTCCGTCCGAACATGTCTGGAGATGGGGATTCTGGAGCTGGAGAAGAAGTAGAGCCCTTCCTGTATGCTTCTTACATAATGAAGGATGTATTGACAATATTCGGGCGGTTTGTTAGCATGACTATCATTCAAACCTGACATAGCACTATTTACATGTTCTAAAAGGTAGATGAAGGACAGGAGAACCGGAATGGACCGTACTCATGTAAGATCTGGACCAGGGAAGGAAACCAACCGCAAGATGGTGACCTTGGGGCTGCTGGCCGCCCTATTTATTGGAGCGCTTGACGTGACAGTCGTCAGCACCGCGACGCCACATATGGTCGAGGAGCTGAGCGGACTGGGCATGATCACCTGGGTGTTCTCCATTTATACGCTGACGACGTGCGTGGCGACGCCGATCTTCGGCAAGCTGACGGATTTGTACGGCAGGAAATCCGTCTTTATAACCGGGCTGATCGTCTTCGTACTGGCTTCCGTGCTGTGCGGGATGGCCGAATCGATGACCGGCCTGATCTGGTTCCGCGCCCTGCAGGGGATCGGAGCGGGCGCACTGACACCGGTCACGTTCACCATTATCGGGGATTTGTACCCCGGCGAGCAGCGGGGCAAGATGCAGGGATTATTCGCTTCCGTCTGGTCAGTGGCCGGGCTGCTGGGGCCGCTGGTCGGCGGATATTTTGTGGATTATTTATCGTGGCGCTGGATTTTCTATATGAACATCCCGATCGGCATCGTCTCACTCATCATGGTATTCGGCTTTCTTCATGAACGCTTCGAGAAGAAGCGCAAGCGCATTGATTATGCGGGCGCGATCGCGTTCACACTCGGGATTTCGGCCATGCTGTATGCGCTGCTTAGCGGGGGAGAGAGCCTGCCGTGGAGCTCACCGGTCATCTGGATATTGTTCGTTGTAGCACTGGCAGCGCTGCTGGCCTTTATCGCTATCGAGAAGCGCGCTGAGGAGCCGATGATTCCGCTGGCGCTGTTCCAGAGCGGGGTTATGAATGTGTCCAATCTCAGCGGCTTCCTCGCTTTCTCGATATCGACGGGAACGACGATCTATGCCCCGATGTGGATTCAGACGCTGCTCGGCTATACGGCCACAAAGTCCGGGCTGATGGTGATGTCGATGTCGCTGGCATGGCCCATCGCTTCCAATCTGGCAGGCAAGCTGATGTACAGGCTGGGCGCCAAGCGCTTTATCGTCTTCGGGTCGCTGCTGGTGCTGCTTGGCAGCCTCTGGCTGATGTCGCTGCGCATCGAATCACCGTTCTGGTCGATCACGGCAATTCTGACCGTCATCGGCTTCGGGATGGGCTGTCTCTCGACGCCGCAGACGGTATTGATCCAGTCCGTCGTCGGCTGGGAGATGCGTGGTGTCGCAACCGCCACGAACTCGCTGATGCGTTCCCTCGGACAGACAGTCGGCGTAGCGATCTTCGGTGTATTGTTCAACAGCCATCTGATCATGCATACCAAAGCCGAGCTGGCAGGCGGGATGCAGGCCGTATTCGTCGCGATTTTCGTGATCGCCATGCTGAATATGATCGCTGTGGTGTTCCTGCCGTCCGCGCGTAAGATCGCGGAGCTGCAGAAGAGCTGACCGCTTGCCCTTATTATTTTATCTATAACAAGAGCCCTTGACCGATTCGATCCGGTCAAGGGCTCTTGTCATAGATTCAGGATATGGGCCAGGCGGCGAGCAGGCGCTTCAGCTCCTCCGCATCGCGGGGAGGCTGGTTTCCCTCGCGGATGAGCGGAGGCAGCGAGTGCCACACGTCGAGCAGCAGGGGCGGCTCCAGTCCAAGTGCCAGCAGCCGGTCCGTCTGGACGAATACGTCCTGCGGCGTGCCGGCCAGCAGACAGCGGCCCTGGTCCAGTACGACCACCCAATCGGCCCATGCGTAGGCCAGATTCATATCATGCGTCGCCATCGCGACCGTCACCCCGCTGCCATGCACCCGGTCCAGCTCGGCGAGGAGCTGCCGCTCGGACAGGCGGTCCAGGTAGGCGGTCGGCTCGTCCAGCAGCAGCAGTTCCGGCTCCAGCGCGAGCACGCCCGCCAGGGAGACGCGTTTCTTCTGCCCGAGGCTGAGCTGATGAACCGGCCGGTCGGTCAGCTGCTCCAGACCGAGCGAGGCCAGCATACGCAGGGTGCGTTCGCGGATTTCCGGCTCAGGCAGTCCGGCATTGCGCAGGCCGTACCCGATATCCTCATAAGGCGTGTGCAGGATAATCTGATGCTCCGGGTCTTGGAAGACAAGACCGACCTGTTGCCGGAGCTGCTTCAGCTCGTGAGCGCGGTAGGTCAGCGGAGCTCCCTGCCAGCAGACCTCTCCGGCGGTAGGGCGCAGCAGGCCGATCGCATGAAGGAAGAAGGTCGACTTGCCGGACCCGTTATGTCCGCAGATGGCGGTCTTTTTCCCTCGGGGAAGCTTCAGGTCCAATCCGTCCAATGCCGGATGGTCCGCGCCGGGATAATGATGCCGCAGCTGCTTCGTTTCCAGTATATCGTTCATAGCATATCCCTCCAGATGAACCAGCCCTCCAGCGCCAGCAGGGCGGCAAGTACAAGAATGGCCTCCCATAGATAGGCTCTGGGAATGGCCGGGCCTGTTCCTGTCAGCGGAGATAGCCGGATGTCGCCGGTGAAGCCGCGTGAGGCCAGTCCGTGGGCCAGCCCGCGATAGCGCTGCACCGTCTTGGCGAACAAGCGGCCGACCAGGACCGCGGTATCCCGGATGCGCCCGCGGAAGCCGCTCTGCCCGCCGCGTGCCTGCTGAGCCTGATACAGCTCCTGTGCGGTATCTGCGAACAGGAAAATAAAGCGGTAGGTGATCAGCATCAGCTCGATGACGAGCCTCGGCATTCGGAGCTTGTCCAACACCTGGAACAGTCCGGATACCGGGGTGGTCAGGATGAGGAAAGCGAGCGTCGCGAAACAGGCTGCCGTCCGGGTGAGCAGTCCGGCCGCGCGGATTAACCCGGTCTCCGAGATGTACAGGCCCCCCGTCGAATCCAGCTCCAGCACGAGCGCCGGCAGGCTGGCGGCGTAGAACAGCAACGCGACGGCGAGCAGGGCGGCATAGAAGCGAAACGGGATGCGGGCATGGCCGACGATCCAGACGAACATCCAGACGAAGACAGCTGCCTGCACGAGCGGATGCGCCAGATAAGACAGGACAAAAAGAACGGCTGCGAAGCCGGCCTTCCACAAGGGAGAGACGGCACGCAGCCCATTGTTATACGCATAAGCGTCGATCCGCCGGATCATGACGGGTCGGCAGCGGAATCCGAGCGCCGCCCGGCGGGCTTGCCGGAGGAGGCTGTTCGGGAGCTTGCAGACTTCTCGGCCTTGGTGGACTTGCCCCTCAGCAGGCCGATGACATAGCCGATGATGCCTGCGCCGATCGCCGCCTGCAGGGCAAACAGCATGCTCTCCGTCTCAGCCGGAGGCTCGAACCATGGGGAGAACCACGGCTCATAAGCAGGGGCCAGCGTGCCGATCATTTCCTCGGCAGCGCCGTCGGCTCCGCCGAATTCGCCGTTGACGAAGAGTAGAGGCAGCACGGCAAGCAGCACGACAGCGACCAGAATCAACAGGTTTTGGGTGCTTCGCTTCATTGGGAACGGCCTCCTTTCATGACACGCTGCAGCAGGGACAGTTCTTCGGTGCTGTGCGCCTGCAGCCAATTCCAGATCAGGACGGTCAGCAATCCCTCACTGATAGCAAGCGGAACCTGCGTAATGGCGAAGATGCCGCCGAACTTGGCGAATGAAGCAAGAATGCCGCCGCTCTCGGCCGGGAAGGCTAGCGACAATTGCAGCGAGGTCATCACATAGGTGCTCAGATCAGCCAGAGCGGCTGCTGAGAAGATGGCGAGCTTCTGCTTGCCGGTCGATGCCATCAGCCAGCGGTAGACCGCGTAGCCGACGAACGGGCCGGCGACAGCCATCGAGAAGGCGTTGGCGCCGAGCGTTGTCAAGCCGCCATGGGCGAGCAGCACGGCCTGGAACAGCAGGACGATCGAGCCGAGCACGCTCATAGGCAGCGGACCGAACATGACCGAGCCGAGGCCGGTTCCTGTCGGGTGCGAGCTGCTGCCCGTGACCGACGGAATCTTGAGCGCCGATAGGACGAAGGTGAACGCGCCGGCGAGTCCAATCATCAGCTTCAGCTCCGGGGTTTCTTTCGTGATCCGTTTCAGCGCGCGCAAGCCGAGGATGAAGAAGGGAATAAAGGCCACCCACCAGAAAATCGCCCAGCCCAGCGGAAGGAACCCTTCCATAATATGCATCGCTTGAGCGCTTTGGGGCTCGTTGACCAGAAAATACAGGACAAAGCCTGCGATGAGAAGCGCCGTACCGGCCAGCTTCTTCGATTTCATGAATACATCCTCCGTCTCATAATCGCTTTCTTGGAATCTTGAATCTTACGGTCATGCTTCATCTAGCAGGCTTTGATGAACTGAATGCACGCATTAAACTAAACGACAAATAAGCCAAATCCGTCTTGGATTGGCCGTAGGTACGACATACACGCCAAATAACGATCCGTTGCTGCCTGATCGTCAACTCGTGGGCTCGTACACCTCTCCTTTCCGCGAAGGTTACCGGGTGCGCAGAGTGAGGTAGGTCTCCTGGCTTCCGGATCAAGCGCTTTCTCGCCGTCTTCCCCGGACACGGATCCGAGTGACATGAGAGGAAGAAAACTTTCCGGTTACAGTGGCGGGACCGCTCGGGGTTTACACCCGATTCCCTGTTACCCTTTGCTGCTCGCAAAGGCACCTGACTCTGTGTGAAGCTAATTTACATGAAACATAACACAGTCTAGTGACTTTGTCTATCGATTGTGTTACTATTTGGTTGATTCATGCTACGGATATAGAAAAAGGGAGTGGGAACGAGTGAAAGCGAGATTTCGGGTTTGGGTTTTACTCAGTTTGATCCTGGTGATTGGCCTTGCGGGGTGTACCTCCAAGACGCCAGAGAAGGCTTCGGAGGCTTCGAGCGCATCCGGCGCTCCGAAGGACGAGCTAATTCTCGCCGTAGGGGGAGAACCGGATGCGGGCTTCGATCCGACGACGGGCTGGGGTCGTTATGGCTCGCCGCTTTTCCAGAGCACCTTGCTAAAGCGAGACCATGATATGAAGGTCGTCTATGATCTGGCAACAGGCTACGAGTTGAATGCCGATGGCACGGCGTGGACGGTGAAGCTGCGCAAGGACGCCAAATTCTCCGACGGGAAAAATGTCACGTCGGCCGACGTGCAATATACATTCGATACCGCAGCCAGAAGCGGCTCGGCTATCGATCTGAGCAATCTCAAGTCCATGGAAACTCCGGACGAGTATACGATCAAGTTTAATTTGAAGGAGCCGCAATCCACCTTTGTTCAGACGTTGGTTGCCACTGGGATTGTGCCGAAGCATGCTCACGGCAAGGATTATGCATCCAAGCCGATCGGGTCCGGCCCGTACAAGCTGGTCCAGTGGGACAAAGGTCAGCAGGCTATCGTGGAAGCGAATCCTGAGTATTATGGAAGCAAGCCCGTATTTAAGAAGCTGACATTCCTGTTCCTGAACGAGGATGCAGCTTATGCGACAGCCAAGGCGGGCAAGGTGGATATTTCCTACATACCGGCAGCCTTCAGCAAGCAGCCCGTAGCCGGGATGCGCATCGAAACGGCTCACTCGGTCGATAACCGGGGCATCATGTTTCCTTATGTGAAAGCCGGAGGAAAGACGAAAGAGGGCTACCCGGTCGGCAATGATGTAACGGCTGAGCTGTCCATCCGCAAGGCGATCAATATCGCGCTGGACCGCAAAGCGATTGTACAGGGTGTGCTGGAAGGGCAGGGGACGCCAGCTTACACGGTCAACGACGGACTGCCTTGGTTCAATCCGGAATCCGTGATCAAGGATGCGGACATGGAAGGCGCCAAGAAGCTGCTCGAGGAGGACGGCTGGAAGGATACGGATGGCGACGGTATCCGGGAGAAGGGCGGGCTGAAAGCGCAGTTCAACCTGTTGTACCCGGCAAGCGACGTGACCCGTCAATCGCTGTCCATCGCAGCGGCGGATATGCTGAAGCCGCTCGGTATTCAGGTGAAGGCCGAAGGAAAGAGCTGGGATGAGCTGGAGAAGCTGATGCATGCCAATCCGGTTATGCTCGGCTGGGGCAGCCATGACCCGCTGGAAATGTACAATGTCTACAGCGCCAAGTATCAAGGCGTGGAATACTACAATCCAGGCTACTATAGCAACGATACAGTAGAAGATTATATGAATAAGGCACTGCGCGCGACTAATGAAAAGGATGCGTTGGAGTTCTGGAAGAAGGCGCAGTGGGACGGAAAGACGGGTCTAAGCGCCAAGGGAGACGCAGCATGGGCATGGCTGGTGAATATCAACCATCTGTATCTCGTCAAAGACGGCCTGGATATCGGCAAGCAGATGATTCATCCGCACGGCCACGGCTGGCCGGTGACGAGCAATATTGAGGAATGGCGATGGACCAAGTAAACGGACAAGGAAGCAGGGAAGAGGAATCGGAGGAACGCCAGGAAGGAAAGCGCGGGGGAAGTCCGCAGAACAGTTATGATCCGGCCCCTCGCACATCCGGGCTGCCTGGACGCGTGCTGGCTTATCTGCTGAGCAAAGCCGGCCGGCTAGCGCTGCTGCTGGCGGCTGTCAGCGCGATCTCCTTCGCGCTGGTGGAGTTCTCGCCAATCGATCCGGTGCAGGCCTATGTCGGCGCGGATATGCTCAAGGTCGGACCGGAGCAGCGGGAGGCGATCGCCGCGCATTGGGGGCTGGACCGCCCTCCGGCAGAGCGCTATGCCAAGTGGGTGTCGGCACTGCTGCGCGGTGATTTCGGAGAATCGATGATTTTCCGCAGACCGGTGCTCGAGGTCATCGGCGAGCGGTTTGCCAGCTCGATTGCGCTGATGCTGGCCGCGTGGCTGCTGTCGGGCGTAGTCGGCTTTGCAGCCGGAGCGCTTGCGGCTATGAAGAAGGATACATGGATCGACCGGGCGATCCGCTGGTATTGCTACACGCTGGCTTCCACGCCGACATTCTGGCTCGGCCTGCTGCTGCTGCTCGTGTTCGCCGTCTGGCTGGGATGGTTCCCAGTCGGGCTCGGCGTTCCGGCCGGAGTGCTGGCGGAGCAGGTCACGCTCGCCGATCGTGTGCAGCATATGCTGCTTCCTGCGCTGACATTAAGCGTGGTGGGAGTCTCAAGCATCGCGCTGCATACGAGACAGAAGCTGATCCAGGTCATGGACAGCGACTATGTGCTATTCGCCCGGGCGCGTGGTGAGCGGGGCTTCACGCTGTTCTGGCGGCATGGTCTGCGCAATGTGGCGCTGCCTGCGGTGACGCTGCAATTTACGTCCTTCTCCGAGCTGTTTGGCGGAGCGGTATTGGCGGAGCAGGTGTTTTCGTACCCGGGTCTCGGCCAGGCTACCGTCGAAGCAGGGCTGCGGGGAGATGTGCCGCTGCTGCTGGGTATCGTGCTGTTTACTTCAGTCTTTGTGTTTGTGGGCAATATGCTGGCGGACGTGGCCTACCGTCTGATCGACCCGAGAATCTGAGGCCATGGACACAGAATACAGTTTTCCTACGGAACACTTGGAGGAGGTACAACCATGAAGGCTACGACAGAACCTGGGGCGGGGACGGCGGTGCATAAGCCCGGTGTCCTGGGAAGATGGAACCGTCGCCAGCGCGCACTGCTATCGGCTGGAGCAGCGGTCGGCTTGCTGCTGCTCGTCTGGCTGGGAGCCGGGCTGATGGACAGCGCTCAGCTGAACTCGCGGCTGGAGCTGCGCAATCTGGCGCCATCCGTGGAGCATCCATTCGGCACGGACTGGCTGGGCCGGGATATGCTGACGCGTACGCTCAAGGGGCTGACGCTCAGCCTCAAGGTCGGTCTGGCTGCAGGAGCGGCCAGCGTGATCATCGCGACACTACTGGGTTTGGTTGCGGCTACGATGGGGCGGACGGTCGACCGGATCATCATCTGGCTGATCGATCTCTTTCTCAGCGTCCCGCATCTGGTGACGCTGATCCTGATCGCTTTCGTCCTCGGCGGCGGGGCCAAAGGGGTCATCGTCGGCGTGGCGCTGACGCACTGGCCTAGCCTGTCGCGTCTGATTCGGACGGAGGTGCTCCAGCTGCGCTCGGCGGAGTTCGTGCAGGTGTCCCGGCATCTTGGCCGGTCGCGGCTGTGGATCGGGACGCGGCACATCCTGCCGCATCTGGTACCGCAGCTGCTGGTCGGGCTGGTGCTGATTATCCCGCATGCAATTCTGCACGAGGCGGCCGTCACCTTCGTTGGGATGGGCCTGTCACCGCACGAGCCGGCGATCGGGATCATTCTCTCGGAGTCGATGCGCTATCTGTCCACTGGGATGTGGTGGCTGGCGCTATTCCCGGGGCTTTGCCTGTTGGTCGTCGTACGGTGCTTCGATCGCCTGGGCGACAATCTGCGTGTGCTGATCGATCCGAAGCGGGCACATGAATGAGAAGGCGGTTGCCGTAGCCGTCCTATGGAAAGGAGACGCAAGGCCATGACTTTGCTTGAAGTAAACGGCTTGACGATATCGTTTACGCAATATACGCGCAGGCTGCGCCAGACCCGCGTGCAGGTGCTGCACGGTCTGTCTCTGTCGATCGCAGCCGGCGAGATTGTTGCGGTGGTCGGCTCCAGCGGCTCCGGCAAAAGCCTGCTGGCACATGCCATTCTGGGCATCCTGCCTGGCAATGCCCGCGTGTCGGGCAGCCTCCGCTTTGCGGGGGAAGAGCTGACGGCGGCCAGGCAGCAGGCGCTGCGCGGCCGGGAGATTGCGCTGGTGCCGCAATCCGTGCAGTACCTGGACCCGCTGATGCGGGTCGGCCGCCAGGTCCGGGATTCGGTGCGGACTGGAGACCCCGATGAGGCGCAGCGCAGCGTATTCGCCCGCTACCGCCTGAAGCCCGAGGCGGCAAGGCTGTTTCCGTTCCAGCTGTCAGGCGGGATGGCCCGGCGTGTGCTGGTCTCGACCGCTACGGTCAGCGGCGCAAGGCTCGTCGTCGCCGATGAACCGACGCCGGGGCTTGATCCGGCGGTTGTCATGGAGGCACTGGGCCAGTTCCGCGAGCTGGCGGACGAGGGCTGCGGGGTCATGCTGATCTCGCATGACATCGAATCGGCGCTTACCGTCTCCGACCGGGTGGCCGTGCTGTATGCGGGCACTGTCGTGGAGATCGCCCCTGCGGCCGACTTCACGGGTTCAGGTGAAGGCTTGCGCCATCCATATACGCAAGCCTTATGGAGGGCGCTGCCGCAGAACGGCTTCGTGCCGATCCGGGGCACTCAGCCTCCGGCGAGCGCGCTCCCGCAGGGCTGTCCATTCGCCCCGCGTTGCGACCGGGCTGATGCGTCCTGCACGGCCACGCAGCCCGAGGAGCGCGAGCTGCGCGGCGGGAAGGTGAGGTGCTTCCATGCTTCTTGAGGCGCATGGGCTGGGCTACCGCTACGGTGGCGGCCGTGGGAATCAGCCGTGGCTGCTGCGTGAGGTCAGCTTGGCGGTAGAGCCCGGCGAAGTGGTCGGGCTGGTCGGACCTAGCGGCTGCGGAAAGTCCACGCTGGCCCGGCTGCTGGCCGGGTATGAGCCGCCGCAGGAGGGCCGGGTGACCTTCGGCGGACAGCCGCTGCCGCGAGGGGGCTATCGTCCGGTGCAGCTCGTATTTCAGCACCCCGAGAAGGCGGTCAATCCGCGCTGGACCTTGAAGCGCACGCTGCACGAAGGCGGGGCGGCTGACCCGGATCTGCTGGAGGCGCTCGGCATCCAGGAGTCCTGGCTGAGCCGTTGGCCCAATGAGCTGTCCGGCGGTGAACTTCAGCGCTTCTGTGTGGCGCGGGCGCTCGGCCCACAGACCCGGGTGCTGATCGCCGATGAGATGACAACGATGCTGGATGCGATCACACAGGCACAGCTATGGGGTGCTGTGCTGGAGCGGGCCAGGCAGCGGCAGATGGCCGTCGTCGTCATCAGCCACGAGCACCGGCTGGTCGAGCGGCTGTGCAGCCGCGTTATCGAGCTGGGCAGCAGGTAGCCGGCTGGCCGGAGCCCGGCTTCGCAAGCTATACGACTGGGGAGTCGTTAGTTTCGAGGGGGTTCCGGCCTTAAGGGGTCAAGCCGCACAGTTAGGTATACATCGTTCCGTTCCTTTTGAGGGGGCGGAGCTTTTTTTATATAGAAGCCGGGCATCTTGTCATCTCTTCATTCCCAGCTCAAAGGAAACGCAGATTGGAAGAAATTTTATCAATATTCACATTAAAGGAATTGGAATAAGTCAAATTTCACGATATAATCGGGGTTGGGATTAGTTATCAACGGCCGCTATGAGCGCCAAATTTACGAACGAGGAGCTTGATCATGGCAAAAGCACTTATTTTCGGTCATAAAAATCCGGATACGGATACGATTTGTTCCGCACTTGCTTACGCGGATCTGAAAACCAAGCTGGGCCAAGATGTAGAGGCTGTCCGTCTCGGCGAAGTGAACGGCGAAACGCAATTCGCGCTGGACAAGTTCAAGGTGCAAGCGCCACGTCTCGTGGAGACGGTTGCGAACGAAGTGAAGGAAGTCATTCTTGTCGACCACAACGAGCGCCAGCAAAGCGTCTCCGATATCGATCAGGTTCGTGTGATCGAGGTTATCGACCACCACCGGATCGCTAACTTCGAGACCAGCGGCCCGCTGTACTACCGCGCTGAGCCGGTTGGCTGCACCGCGACGATCCTGAACAAGCTGTATAAAGAGAACAACGTAGCCATCAGCCCTGAGATTGCCGGTCTGATGTTGTCCGCGATCATCTCGGACTCCCTGCTGTTCAAGTCTCCGACTTGCACTGAGCAGGATGTAGCGGCAGCCCGCGAGCTGGCAGCCATCGCCGGCGTAGATGCTGACAGCTACGGTTTGGACATGCTGAAAGCCGGAGCCGACCTGAGCGACAAAACGATCGCTCAGCTGATCACGCTGGATGCGAAGGAATTCCAAATGGGTGCGTACAAGGTAGAGATCGCGCAAGTGAACGCGGTCGATACGAATGACGTGTTGTCCCGCCAAGCGGAAGTCGAAGCGGCTTTGAACCAAATCATCGCCGACAAAAACCTCGACCTGTTCCTCTTCGTCGTCACGGATATCCTGAACAACGATTCCATCGGTCTGGCTCTCGGTCGTAAAACCGAAGCGGTTGAGCAAGCCTACAACGTTAAGCTGGACGACAACAAAGCATTGCTGAAGGGCGTCGTCTCGCGCAAGTCGCAGATCGTCCCTGTGCTGACGGATGTTTTCAACAAACTGTAAGCCTACACGCTCAAGCAGCCGGATTACGACCTGGGGTCGTTCCGGCTTTTTTTTCGTGCGTGCAACACGCTCAACAAGTCGGCTGCATGCCTAAAGTGTTGTGTTCTTTTCAGCGTCCTTATTGTTTTCACTTAACCGCCGTCAACCCTCCCCTCGGCGTCATAGTACGAATCGAACTTTCCGAAAATCTTCCCTCGAGATTCCCCATAATGCGACTCGACAATTTCCCGAGTGTCCCCAAGCTTGATCGTGATCTCCTTGTCCGTATCCTTCAGGACGAGGTCTTCCGGGGTCAACGTGACCGTGGAGAAATCCGGCAGCCTGTCTTGAGCATCGCCTACAGACAGAGGAGGAGGTAGCAGCGAGGGAGAAGTCGGTTCCTCAGGCTTGATCTTGAGCGACAGCATCCCGCTTAGCTTGATCTGACGTACCCAATGAAAGGCCTCCGCCCGGGTCAGGGCATCGCCTCCGGCAAAGCCTTCTATTGGTCGGCGCGATTTTCCCCGAAGAGAGCGAGTGACCGAGTGACCGAGCCTATACCGGACAGCATCATCTCTGGAATAATGGCCCCCCTGAGAGGTGGTCAAAATCTCAGCGGCATGCTTTCGGGCAGAAGATCGCGGTTGAGACCGGTTGTTTCACGAATCACGTAAGCGGCAGAAGCGGGGCTAGATAAATTCCTTCTATAAATTGATCTTACATTTGAGTGTCCGATACGGCAAACCAATCAGAAGTTGGCTGCACTGCCTATTTCCTTGATGTTTCCCTGTGGTCAAATAGATCCAATCTCATGATTTCTATGCGGATTGTTTAAGTTGAAGTAAATTTTTCCATAGTGGTTAGCATTCAAGCAGGGAAATTCTAAGAGGCACCGAATATTGCATTGAAACTGAGTTATAGTCGGGATGGGGGGAAATGATGACAAACATAAAGTTAGAAATGCGGGGCTAGGGCTGCTGGCCAAACAAGCTGTACGGTTTTGAAAAATCCCGGGGGTTATTACCGTCGAAGTGAGGAAGAACAACATGAATGCGACATTACAAACTCAAATTTTCAAGAAACTTACCATGAAACGGCTGCGTAGCTGGCTGCTGACGATCTTTGCTCTTACATTGATCATTCCTAGCAGTGTTATTGGCTATTTCTCTTACGAAAGCGCCAAGCTCGAGCTTCAGAAGAAGCTGGAGGAGACGGCCGAATCCAATGTGAATCTGCTGAATCAGATGATTGATCAAATCATTCAGCTTGAAGTTGCTAATGTGAAACAGCTTGCGCTTCAAATCACATCGGCGCAAATCGATAAGAGGGACGCTCAGACCCAAAAGCTGATCGAGGACTTCATGAAACAGCATCCCGAGCTTGAGATTCTGACGCTAGGGAACAACAACGGCGCATGGATGAAGGCGCCTGACCCTGGGAAACAGGAATTCGATCCGAGAAAGAGGGATTGGTATCAAGGTCTGCTGAAGTCGCCAGGGGATGTGCTCGTGTCGGATCCGTTCGTTTCCGCGACCACCAATAACATTGTAACTTCAGTTGGTATTACGCTGCCGGACGGGAACGGTGCGATCGGAATTAATTTGAGTCTGAACAAGATGGCCGACATGGTGAAGGACGTGAAGTTCGGCTCAGAAGGTTATGCGTTTGTGCTTGACCGTACCAATAAGTATCTTGCGCACCCGACCAAGAAGACGGGTGAGCAGGCTGACGGTGAACGATTTGAAACGATGCAAAAAAATAAATCGGGCTCCGTATCGTACACGCTCGAAGGTAAATCCCGCAAGGCGTTCTACATAACGAATGAGTTGACCGGCTGGAAAATCGCCACCGTTCTTATGACCGAAGAATACGGAATTGCTGCACGTCCGATTCTGCAGCAAACGGTGGTCGTACTAATCGTCGCGACGCTGCTCGGGATGCTGCTTCTCACGTTCATCATCAATCGGATTACCAAGCCGATCGAGCAGTTATCCGTATCGGCGACCCGAGTGCGTGATGGAAAGCTCAACGAGAAGGTCATCACGAACCGTGTGGACGAAATCGGGACGCTGGCGAACAATTACAATGCCATGGTCGAGTCTCTTCGTGGGATCGTCCAAGAAGTGTCCGAGACCTCCGGCCAAGTTGCCGCATCGAGCGAGCAAATGGCGGCCAGCACGGAGGAGAATGCCAAAGCGGTCGAGCATGTGAACATACTGGTGCAGGAGTCCGCAAAAGCTGTGGAGTCTCAGTCCGTAACCATCGACGAAAGTGCCCG
Organism: Paenibacillus filicis; assembly: GCF_038070315.1. Classification (NCBI taxonomy): domain Bacteria; kingdom Bacillati; phylum Bacillota; class Bacilli; order Caryophanales; family Paenibacillaceae; genus Paenibacillus; species Paenibacillus filicis. The sequence goes on from NZ_JBBPCC010000010.1 coordinate 148,092, forward strand.
TACCATGGAAGAGATGGCAGCCGGTATTCTCAAAATTGCCGAATCTGCCAATGCCATTGTGGAATCTTCCGGCAAGACCGCTGCAGATGTGGAAGCAGGCAGTGAGAAGGTTGAACTCGTAACCGAACAAATGGAAGCCATCCGGAAGTCTGTCGATGAATCCGTGGACATTATCGAGAACTTGAACGGACTTAGTGCTAAGGTATTTGAAATGAACACCGCGATCAGCGATATCGCCGGGCAGACGAACCTGCTGTCGCTGAATGCTGCTATCGAGGCGGCCCGGGCCGGTGAGAATGGAAAGGGCTTCGCCGTCGTCGCGGGCGAAGTCCGCAAGCTCGCCGACCAATCGAAGCAAACGGCGGAACAGATTGAACACATCATGTCCAACATGACGAAGCTGATTCAACGAGCCACCGAAGTCATGAAATCTAAAGTGACGGCCGATGTCGAAAGAGGGATCCAGGTCACAGCTGAAGCGTATAGAGCGTTCGAGAACATCCAAAGCTCTACTCAACATATCGTGAATCAAATTCATGATATTTCCGCTATTACCGAACAGATGTCGGCTAGCTCTGAGGAAGTGTCAGCCTCTGTACATGAGATGTCGCATATGGCCCAAGGAACGATGGATTCCTTCCAGAGCGTCAGCGCAGCGGCGCAGCAGCAGTTGGCTGCGATGGAAGAAATCAGCTCTGCTACCGCAGCATTGTCGAAGATGGCGGAGGATATGCAGCGTACGGTAGAACGGTTTAGTTGGTAGAATGGGAAGAAGAGCCTGCGAAGGCTCTTTTTTTTGCATACAGAACATTCAAGTCTTCAATCCGGCACGCAAGAAGAAGGTTGGCAGCGCTGCCTATCTTCTTTAGGATTCCTCTATAGCCCAGAGGGCTTTCTTAACGTTTGACTGTTCCCCTTGTCTACTTTATAATTTGTCATATCAACATAATGAATACAGGTGAGTCATGCAATGGGAGAAAGGTGAATAAGAACCATGTTGAACCGAGAGTATAAGCTGCCCCTATATATTCAGCTGAAGGAAGCGATCGTGGAGAAGATCGAGCAGGGCCACTGGCTGCCGGGGAATGCGATTCCGACGGAAAGCGAGCTGCAGAAGCTGTATGACATCAGCCGGATTACGGTCCGGCAGGCGCTGGGCGAGCTGGTGGCCGACGGAGTCCTGACACGGATTCAAGGAAAGGGTACCTTCGTCTCCGAGACGAAGCTGGAGCCGATCCGTCCGGGGCTATCGAGCTTTACGAAGGATATGGGCAATAAGCATAACGAGATCCGGGCTGAGGTGCTGTGGTTCGGGCAAGAGGCAGCGGGAGACCGGCTGAAGCGCGTATTCGGCGAGACCGGGCGCGAGCTGATACTGACCGTACTGGAGCGGGTCCGCTACGTGAACGGCGTGCCGATCGGCATGCATAAGGCTTATCTGAATACGAAGCTGATGTCTGGCGCCGAGCTGTCCGGGTATGATTTTACGAAGGATTCGCTATATGAGGCGCTGCTGGCCGAAGGCATTCGTCTCGGAGAGGCCGATGAGACGATCGAAGCCGGGCTCGCCGACGAGCGGCAGGCCAGCTTATTGAAGATTGAGCCGGGTACCCCGGTGCTGCTCATTACGCGCGTCACCAAGCTGGAGGACGGCCGCCTGTTCGAATGCACCGATATGGTGTACCGGGGCGACAAGTACAAATACGCCGTCAAGCTGACGTAATCGCGGGCGTCGCAGGCTTGGGCCTCTAAGCTTCCCCCAAGAGGCTTCACGCAGCCAGTCGTTTTTCTCTTGTGAGAAGAGCGGCTGGCTTTTATTTAGGTGAGCATAGGTTTGAGTATCCACAGCCCCTTCTCCACGGAGGTCTCGATGTAGCCTATGATCTGAGGCCAGGTAAAGACATGCAGATGTTCATGAATGGCTTCCTGATCATACTCCATGTCTTCGAATACGCTGGGGAGGAACGCTTCGACATCTCGAGCGGTCACTTCTTGTAAATCCAAGATGGTCGTCGGACCGTTAAGCATTTCTCTACATGTCTCCGCGTAACCGTAAACCTCCAATAATTTACCATTCAGCAGCCGGAAGTCACGATGGTATAACGGCAATACGTCCGGGTCGGCTTGCATTCTGTTTTTCAGCCAAGGCTGGTAAAAGCCGTGCAGCCATAGATGATCGGCGATTAAATGTGCCAAATACCCCAAGACGTACGGATGCTTGGCATGCGCACGGTACTGCTCCAGAAAAGCCAGGTAGTCAATACTTCTTGAGTAATCGCCAGAGTCCCCGACAAAGAAATGCGATAAATCTTTAGGCGAAACTGAATCCGGAGCAAGGCCTCCAAGTAAAAAGGAGGCTTTATCTGCTATCGGCAGTCGTTCCGTAATGCGTTTCGCAATGATCAGATGCATGATTCTCGATCCCAAACGATCCCTCACCCTTCTTCCATCTCTAAAGATCAGCCTTCTGTAGTTTTTGGAATTTAACATATTTAGCAAGTTTTGATAGATATGAGTTTATCATAGGGAGGATCGGTTGAGAACAGGGGATGGTCATAAATCTGACTCCTTCGAAAAGAGGATTGACGGCTGATTTTTATTGAGCTATAATTCATCATAACAACATGACATCATGACGATATGTTGTTATAAATCGCATCTAATGGAGGTACTTATGGCATCCACTATTTTTCCGGGTAAGAGCAACGCGATTATCGACATCTTCAAAACCGATAAAGCGGTCATCGGTATGGTTCATTTGAAAGCGCTACCTGGAGCTCCGCATTTCGGCGGTGGCAATCTGGACGCGATCTACGACTTCGCCATGAAGGATGTCCGGGCTCTGGAGGAAGGTAAGGTTGACGGCCTAATTATTGAGAACGCATGGGATATTCCGTTCATGAAGCCGGATGACATCGGTCTCGAGACAGTTGCCGCGCTGACGGCGCTGACGGTCCGCATCAAGCAGCAGACGGATCTGCCGATCGGGATCAATTGTCTGGCCAACGCCGTCATTCCTTCACTGGCTGTTGCGAAATCTGCCGATGTTCCGTTTGTCCGCGTCAACCAGTGGGTGAATGGCTACGTGGCTAACGAAGGCTTCATGGAAGGGATTGCAGGCAAGGCTATGAGGTATCGTTCGAGCATTAAGGGCGATACTATTAAAATCTTCGCGGACGTTCACGTCAAGCACGGCAGCCACTCCATTGTCGCGGACCGCAGCCTGGCCGAGCAAACACATGATAATATTTTCTTCGATACGGATGTACTGATTGCGACCGGGAACCGGACAGGCGACGAAACACCGACCCAGGAAATCGAGGGCATCAAGAATCATACGGATCTTCCGGTGATCGTGGGCAGCGGGATGACCAAGGACAATGCAGAGAAGATCCTGTCGCTGTGCAATGGATGTATTGTCGGCAGCTCGATCAAATACGACGGACTCTGGTGGAATAATGTAGATCCGGCCCGGGTTAAAGCGCTCATGGAGGTCGTCATCGCGCTTCGCGAGAAAGAGGGGAGATAAGCTTGAGCCTTCCTGCGGATATTCTGGTTTACGGAAGCTTGAATATGGACTTTGTCACCTATGTGCATCACTTGCCGCAAGCGGGAGAAACGATCGCGGCATCTTCATTCCAGATGGCTCCGGGCGGCAAGGCGGCTAACCAGGCGGTTGCCGCCTCCCGGCTTGGCTCCAGCGTCGCCATGGTGGGCCGTGTCGGACAGGATGAGCTGGGCCGGCAGATGAAGGCATTCCTTGCGCAGGACGGTGTGGATTGCCGCTATGTGCTGGATGCCCCTGGCGACCACACCGGCATTGCGACGATTGCCGTCGATCCGGCCGGGCAGAACTCGATCGTTACTTATCTAGGAGCGAATGCAAGCGTATCGGTCGAGGATATCGACAGGACGGCTCCACTGCTGCAGACGGCCCGCTATGCGATCCTGCAGATGGAGATGGAGACGCACGTCGGAGAGCATATTATTCGCACCGCCCATGAGGCAGGCGTTAGGATCGTCTTGAATCTGGCACCGGTCGTGCCGCTGGACGATGGGATCTATCCGCTGCTCGAGTTGCTGATCGTCAACGAGACGGAAGCGTCACAGCTGACCGGGGTCGCGGTGGCTTCCCTCGCTTCCGCCCGGGAAGCGGCGGAGCAGCTGCTAGGCAAGGGGCCGGGCCATGTGATCGTCACGCTGGGCAAGGACGGTGCACTGCTGTGCGGCCCCGGCGTCATAGAGCACTACGAGCCCCCGCGGGTGCAGGCCGTGGATGCGACGGCGGCGGGGGACTGCTTCGTCGCTGCGGTGACGCATTTTGTCAACGCCACCGGCGACTTGAAGGAAGCGGTCCGGCAGGCGGTCGAGGTCGCCGCGCTGTCGGTGACCCGCAAGGGGGCGCAGCCCTCGCTGCCGACGATGGCCGAGTACGAGCAATTCATAGGGCTCAAGGAGGTGCAGCCATGAATGAACCTATTCTCACCATGACCGGGATGTCGATGGAATTTCCGGGCGTGAAAGCTTTGCAGCATGTAGATTTCGAGCTTTACCCTGGCGAGGTTCATGCGTTGATGGGTGAGAATGGCGCGGGCAAGTCCACGCTGATGAAGATTCTGTCCGGCGTGTATCAGCCGACGTCCGGGAGCATCCGGATGCATGGGGAGCCGGTTATGTTCGGCAACCCGCTCGATGCCCAGCTGAAGGGAGTCTCAATCATCCATCAGGAATTCAACCTGTTCCCCAATCTGTCGGCCGCGGAGAATATCTATCTGGACCGGCCCGAGATGGTCGGACGGTTCGGCCAGATCAAGTGGTCGCGGATGTATGAAGAAGCGGGCAAGCTGATTCGTTCCATCGGCGGAGATCTCGATGTCCGGAAGGAAGTCCAGCATTTGGGTGTACACAGCCAACAAGTAATCGAAATTGCGAAAGCGTTGTCATTTAAAGCCGAGGTGCTGATTATGGACGAGCCTTCGGCGGCATTGCCCGAGAATGAGGTTATGAAGATGTTCGAGGTGATCCGAAGACTGAAAGAGCAGCGGGTCTGCATTGTTTATGTCTCGCACCGCATGAAAGAGATCTTCGAGATCGCCGATAAGGTAACCGTGCTGCGGGATGGGAAGAAGGTGTCCACCCGGCGGATCGACGAGGTGAGCGAAAACGATCTGATCCGTATGATGGTCGGCAAGGAGGTCGGTCATCTGTATCCGGAGCGCTCTACAGTGACCGATTCGGCCACCGTGCTGCGGGTAAGTGACTTGTCGCTGGATGCGAAGCATAGCGTTTCGTTCGACTTGAAGAAGGGAGAGATTCTCGGCCTGTTCGGACTTGTCGGCTCTGGGACGCATACGGTGGCGGAGCGGTTGTTCGGTCTAAGACGTGGCACCGGGATCATCGAGATCAACGGCCAGTCCATCACCATTCGAAGTCCTATCGAAGCCAAGGCCCGCAAGCTGGCCTATGTGCCGCCTGACCGCCACCGGCAAGGTCTAATTAAGCCGATGTCCATCCGATCCAATCTGTCCATGACGATCCTGCCGCGGCTATCCTCCCGGTTCCTGATTGATTCGGCGGGAGAGAAGGAGATCAGCGGCAGCTATATGGACAAGCTGAAGATTAAAGCGCCTCATGATGATCAGGTCGTGGAGCTGCTGAGCGGAGGCAACCAGCAGAAGGTCGTGCTGGGCAAGTGGCTGGCGTCTGAGCCGGAGCTGTTGATTCTGGAAGAGCCGACTCGCGGCGTAGATGTTGGGGCCAAGGCAGAAATCTACGCGATTATGAGCCAGCTCGCACAGCGGGGCCTCAGCATCATTCTGATTTCATCCGAAATGCCAGAGGTGATCGGGATGAGTGACCGGATTCTTGTCATGCACAAAGGGGAATTCGTTCATGAGTTCGACCGCGGGGAAGCGACTCAGGAAAGCCTGCTGTACCGGGCTTCCCATCCTCGTGTCCATGAAAAGGCGGAGAGCATATGAAAAAATTACTCGACTATAGAGAAGCTCCGATCATTTTCTTCACCTTGGCCGTCGGACTGGTGTTCTCGCTGCTGTCGGCGAGCTACCTGGAGCCGGGCAATATCGGGCTGATCCTGACCCAGATCGCGACCAATGCGATTGTGGCGATCGGCATGACGATGGTGATTCTGCTGGGCGGTATCGACCTGTCGGTCGGCTCCGTGCTGGCGCTCGTCGCAACGTCCGTCGGCGTCTTTCTAAATCACGGCATTACACCCTGGCTAGCTGCACTGCTGGGCATCGGCATAGGAATCCTATGCGGAGCTGTAAACGGATTCTTTATCGCATATATGAACATTCCGGATATTATCGCGACTCTGGCGACGATGTATATTTTCAGAGGAGTTGCTGTCGGCATCAGCGGGGGAACCTGGATGACCAATTTCCCGCCATCCTTCAAATTCTTCGGTCAGGGCTCGGTTATGGGGATTCCGTTTGCTCTGATCGTAGCTGTGGCGCTGGCGGTCCTGTTCGCTCTGATCCTGCAATATATGCGGTTTGGCCGCAGGGTTTATGCACTTGGAGGTAACCGCTCGGCCGCCCGGCTGTCCGGGATGAATACCCGGCGCACGAAATTTACGGTGTACATCTACAGCGGGATTCTGGCCGCAGTCGCGGCGGTTATTTTCGCCTCGCAGGTCGGCAGCGTGCAGGCTTCGACAGCGGGGAACAACCTGAGCTTCGAGGTCATGGCGGCGGTGCTGATCGGTGGCGGAAGCATCTTCGGCGGCGTGGGCACGGTACTCGGCACGATGTTCGGAGTCCTCCTGATGGGGATGATCAAGAACGGTCTGGTGCTGACGCAGGTATCTCCGTTCTGGATCAATGCGACGACAGGGCTGCTGATTCTCGTGGCGGTCATCATCAATACGATCCAGCGGGTGAAGGAAAGCAAGAAGAAGGAGGGAGATCTGGTATGAACGGGATCATGCGCATGGCCGCAGCCTACAAACTGAACAAGCAGCTTATCCTGCTGATCTTGCTGGTCGCCGTCCTGGTGTTCTTCAGCTTCCAGTCCCCTTACTTCCTGTCGGTAGATAATTTCCTGAATGTGATGAATCAGATGACCGAGATCGGACTAATCGCGATTCCGATGACCCTCGTCATCATCTCGGGCGCTATGGATCTCTCCGTCGGCTCGATTCTCGGACTGTCTGCGCTGGCCATGGGGATGGCCTACCAGAGCGGTCTGAGCATCTGGCTCAGCATCGTCGTTGCGCTGCTGGTCGGGGCGTTGAGCGGTGCGGTCAACGGCTACCTGATCGCCAGGCACCGGATGCAGGCGATCGTCGTCACCATCGGAATGCTCGTTATGCTGCGCGGCCTGATCTATGTGCTCAATGAAGGACGGCCGATCAGCGGGTATCCCGACGCCTTCTACTTCCTGGGCCAAGGGTATGTGCTCGGTCTCCCCTTCAACGCGATCTTCCTAATCGTCATGTTCGCCCTGTTCACGCTCATCATGAAGCGGACGAGGTTTGGCCGGTATGTCTACGGCCTGGGCAACAGCGAGGAGGCGGTCCGTTACTCCGGTATCCCAGTGGTTCGGTTAAGATTTGTCCTGTTCCTCCTAAGCGGACTCTTCTCGGCCTTGGCCGGGGTGTTCATGGTCTCCCGCCTCGCCAGCGCAGAAGCCGTCTCGGGCACGAACATTGAACTCGATGTCATCACCGCCATTCTGATCGGCGGGACGCATATCTTCGGCGGCCGGGGGAGCCTCGGCGGAACGTTCCTGGGATTGCTGCTTATCGTGTTTCTTCGCAATGGCTTGAATCTGATGGGGGTATCGGTCCTCTATCAATCTGTGATATTGGGAATACTGGTTTTGATCGCAGTCGGCAAGCAAAAAGAGCGCTAAAACATGGGAGGCATCCATCATGAAGAAGACAATGAGTGTTCTTGTATTAAGCGGACTTGTGGCATTATCTCTGGCAGGCTGCGGGGCCGCCGGCACCAAGGAGGCGCCGGGCAGCAGCAGCGGTTCTTCTTCTGCCTCACGCTCTTATTTCATTAATCCCAAATCGATCGGTCCTGCCTACTGGTCTGCAGCCGAAACCGGAGCCAAGCAAGCCGGTAAGGACCTGGGCGTCGAGGTTGTCTTCAACGCACCGACGGAAGCGGATTCCTCCAAGCAGATCAATATGATTCAGGACATGCTGACCCGTAAGGTGAACGGGATCGGGGTTGCCCCCAATGATGCGAAGGCGGTCGGTCCCGTATTCAAGAAAGCAGCCGGGCAGAAGGTCAATATCGTGACCTGGGACAGCGATGCTCCCGATTCCGATCGCCAATATTATGTCGCTCCGGCTACGGACAAGGAAGTCGGAGAGAAGCTCGCCGAGACGATCGGCAAGGAAGCCGGAGGCAAGGGCAAGGTAGCCTTCATGGTAGCCGGACTCGGCGCGCAGAACCAGATTGCTAAATCCGATGCCGCCAAAGCATACCTGAAAGCGAAATACCCCGATATGGAGGTCGTGACCACCGTATCCAGCGACGACGATCAGCAGAAATCGTTCGCCAATGCTCAGAATCTGATCAAGACATATCCCGATCTGAAGGGAATCGTCGGGTTCGCAGGCGGAGAGTCGCCGGCCGCGGCCGAAGCGATCGAGCAGGCCGTTCAAGCCGGTTCCCTGCAGAAGGGGCAGATTGCGCTGACGGGGATTGCCGTTCCGAGTCTGGTTAAGAATTACATCAAGAACGGCACCATCAAAACCGACATCATCTGGGACCCGGGCAAGCTTGGCTATGCGACGGTGTATATTCTGGATCAGCTGGCACAGGGCAAGACGATCACGGACGGGATGGACATTCCGCAGGTCGGCAAGGTGAAGGTGGCGGACAAGGATGTCTTTATCGGTATGCTCGAGGTTACGGCCGCCAACGTGGATACGTTTAAATTCTGAGCAGGGTGGTGGAGGAGTTGTCTATGCACAGACCGGTTAAGGTGGAGTCTCTGACGAGCGGAGCCTTCCAGGCCTACGGCAAGGTGATTGACCTGCCGGATTATGCGCCGCCCAAGACGGGCGAGGGCTGGGACTGCTGGAATTATATCGCGATGATGGACGTATCGGTGCCGATCGGCATGGGGCTGGTGGTCACCTGGAGCCGGGGGCTGGACGTGGACTCGATGGAGCGCCACGTGAGCCGCGAGGAGCTGCTCATCGCGTTCGACCGGGAGATTATCCAGCCGGTGGCGGCCTGCCGCGATCTGCAGGACCCGGATGAGGTGCCTGATCCGGAGACCGTGCGCTGCTTCCGTATCAAGCCGCGGCAGGGGATTATCCTGCACCGGGGAATCTGGCACAGCCCGGCGTATCCGGCGGGGGACGAGGCAACCTATCTCTTCGCGATTGAGAAGAAGCCGGATGCGTTCGGCGATGAGATGATTAACCCCTGGGTTCCGTTCCGGAACGGCATTGTGATCAGAATGATGATGTAAAGCCTGTTCATCCAAAAAGGCCGTGATCAGAAACTCCAAGACGTATCCTTCGATACGTCTTGGAGTTTCTGGCATTTTATAGCAATAATGGCTCGAAAAAACGTTCAAAATGGTTCCGCTATGGCATTCACGACGGCGAGATGTCCGTTTATAATAGGCGTACGAGACGAGAAGGGCGACTGCTGCGGAAAGAGGGAGAAGGCTATGAACAGACTATGGAATCCGATTGGCTGGTTTGAGCGGTTATGGATTCGCAATAAAATTATCGTGATATACATTCCGCTGATTATCGTTCCGCTGCTTGTCCTCGGTGTGGTATCCAACCGGATGTTTACGGACTCGCTGATCGAGAAGACGAAAAGAAACAGCATCGATGAATCGAATCTGATCTTGAGCCAAGTCAACTCCATCATTCAAAATATGGAAAGCTGCGCCAACATCCTGACGACCGATTTGAACCGGATTATGAGCCGGAATCCGGGAGGCGCAGACCCTTATGAAACCTTGCAATTTCGCGGCCAGATCGAATCGCAGCTCGCGACGGATTTGACGATTTTTCCCGATGTTGATTCCGCTATTTTCATCGACAGCCGGAATTTGAATATCTTCACGTCTTATCCAACCCGGGGAGACAAGGACAGAGCGGTATTTGGCAGCGGCATGCTGGAACAGATTCCGCCTGATGAAAGCTTCGGGGTAAATCATTGGCTGCCGATGCAGCGGCGCGATTATCTCGTTACGGACCCGCAAACGCCCGTTGTGACCCTGGCTAAGGTTGTAGCTGATCTCAATACAGGAACGCCGCTTGGCACGCTGCTGCTGAACGTCAAAGAAAGGTCGATCTCGGCCGCTTACTTGAATATGAGCAAGGGCAGCTCCAGTCATTATTTTGTTGTGGATCAACAAGGGATGGTCATCTCCGCTCCTGAAACGGCCAGGCTGCTCAAGCCTCTCCAGGACGACGGACTGAACCGGCTGCTGACCGCGAGCGGCTCATTCAGCCAAGTTGTTCGTACGGATGCCGGCAACAATCTGGTCACGAGTGTAGCTTACGATAAACTGGGATGGATGCTGGTCAATGTAGTTCCTATGTACATGCTGACTGGCGATATTCAGAAGAATAGCTGGATGACCGCCCTAATCGGAGCCGTATGTCTGTTATTCGGCTTGGTCGGAGCCGGGATGCTATCGCGGATCATCGCAAGGCCGCTCCTCCAGTTGACCAAAGCGATGCGCAAAGTCAAGGACGGCCATCTGGACAGCCGAAGCGATATACAAACACCGGATGAGATCGGGTTGTTGTCCTCCGTCTTCAATACGATGATCGCGCAGATTCAGGGCTTGCTGCAGAGAGTGGAGACGGAGCAGCGCATGAAGAAGGAATACGAGCTGGCTTTGATTCATGCCCAGATCAAGCCTCATTTTCTATACAATACGCTGGATCTGATCTATGTCTTGAATGATCTCAACCGTATTCAAGAAGCGCGGGATACAACGAAAGCGCTTGCGGACTACTACCGGATTGCCCTCAGCAAGGGCAAAGAAATCATCACAGTCGGCGAAGAAATCAAGAATGCCGCCGATTACTTGGCCATTCAGCACATGAGATACTCGGATGTGTTCGATTTCAGCATCCAGGTTCCCCGTGAGCTGCTGCACGAAGAAATCCCGAAGCTGTCCTTGCAGCCCATCGTTGAAAATGCCATTTACCACGGGCTGAAAACGAAGGGAAGCTTCGGTCACATCATCATCGACGGCTTTAGGGAGGGGGCCGCGATCGTGCTTCGGGTGAAGGACGACGGCATCGGCATATCGGAGGAAAAGGCGGGAGCTATTCTGAGGCTCGGCTCCGGCCCGCACGTTCCATCCTCCTTCGGCCTGTTTAGCGTACATGAACGAATCCGCTTGTATTTCGGCGAACCGTTCGGCGTTACGATCCAAAGCGAGCCGGGGAAAGGGACGGAGGTCCGCATTACGGTACCGATAGATGATTCGAGGAGGAAAGCCTATGTTTAAGGTGATGATCGTGGACGATGAACCGATCTTCCGTTTTTATATGCGCAGTAAAATGAATTGGAATGCTCTCGGCTTTACCATCTGCTGCGAAGCGAAGCATGGTGTCGAAGCTCTGGAGCTGGCGCATCAGTATAGACCAGATGTCGCCTTGGTCGATATCAATATGCCGTTTATGGACGGCTTGGAGCTGGCCGAGCGATTAACAGCTTCCTACCCCGAGATGGTCATCGTGCTGGTCACTGGGCATAACGAATTTGAGTATGCCCGGAAAGCAATCCGGATCGGCGTGGCGGATTATCTCCTGAAGCCGTTTAATGAAGAGGAATTGACCGTAACGCTGCAAAAGGTCAAAAGCACGCTGCAGCAAGCGGACGAAGAGAGAACGGTATCCGTCAGCCATTCCACGATATTGCGCGAGGGCTTTCTTAACCGTCTCATCAGTCAGGAATTCAACATGAATGCGGAGGATATCGAGAAATCGCTGGCACGGTTCCGCATCCCGATCCCGCCTCGGCAGTTTCGCGTGGCGGTGGTTGAAATCGACGGGCTATACCAGCGATGGAGCGATCCGAAGGAAATCGGCCTGTGGAAGCATACGGTAGCTAATTTGCTGAATGACTTGGTACAAGGAGCGGGCGGTCACATCCTCTTCCATGATGCGGAAGGACGGACCGTCTCGCTGACGGCCTTCGAAGAAGGAACCGATACGCAACAATTCGGCATAGAGGCCTACCGGCGGCTGTGCCAGATGGTTGAGCGGCATTTCAAATTTACGGCTACGGTCGGAATCGGCAGCAGCGCCGACGGGTACGAGCAAATTCACGTCTCCTATCGGGATGCGCTCACCGCTATGCGCAATAAAATAATGGCAGGTCAAGGCAATGTGATCCGGTATGATCTTGTTCCCTCCGGACAGACCTCGCTCGATTACGTGTCGGCTGAGATTCATGAACGATTGATCGTTCATCTGAGATTACGGGACTGGGACGGCATCGAGAAGCTGATCAGCCAAGTATTTCAAGACATGGAGGGCAGTGAGCAATCGGTCGATTATGCCTACACGGTCATGATGGGACTTGTCTCACTGTGCCTATCGTTCGCTATGGAGTCAGGCTTGTCTGCCTCGGAGCTGTTCGGCCCGGATTTTATGCCGTACCAGGCTATTCAGAGCATGACGAGCATCGAGCAGGCCCGCAGCTGGATGCTGGAGCTGTACCGGACGGCCTTTGCTACGGACAAGAAGGGCCATTCATCCAAATCGAAAAATTGGTTTGAAGCAGCGAAGGCATTCATCGATTCGAACTATCAGGACCCGGAGCTCACCGTAGAAAGGGTGGCGGGGGAAGTATTCGTCGATCCGAGCTACCTGAGGAAAATATTTAGAAAAGAAGGCAATATCTCCGTCTCGGATTACATGAGCCGGGTTCGTATGCAGAAAGCGAAGGAGCTGATCGGAACGGGCAACGTGAGATTGGCGGATATCGCAGAGCAGATAGGCTATAACGACGCGAATTATTTCAGCAAATGCTTCAAAAAGCATGTCGGCATGACGCCAAGCGAATTTGAGAGCCGAAAACATAACCCATGACGCTTGCGCCCTCCGCGGGCGCGCTTTTATTTGTCTCGGCTTTGATCGGCTTTGGCCCGATTATTCCTTACTATGCCCGTTTTATCCGTTTGAAAAAGAGCTGAAATTCTTATAATAAAAGATAGATCACAACTGAAAGCGCTAACAACACTTAAACGGAAAGTAGGGGTAGAGCATGAAAAAGATAGGGTCCAAATCGGTAGGTATAGCGCTTTCGCTAACCTTGGCTCTCGGGCTGACGGCTTGCGGAACGGGCGGCAATGACAGCAAACAAGCGGGGAACGCGCCGAAGAAGGAAGAGACGCCAAGCGGAAGCGCATCGAACTCCAATCAGACGGTGAAGCTGCGCATCTATGCGAGATACTTTGACGACGATACGAAGAAGCCTTACGACTATGCCGCCGCCGAGCTGAAGAAAGCGATGCCGAATGTGGAGCTGGAGCTGGACTCGTATGTGCAGGACAACGGCCAAAAGCTGAGAACGTACGCGGCGACGGGGAATATGCCCGATATCTTTGACGGAGGACTCAGCGAATTCCAAACGTTCAGCAATTCCAAAAATATACTAGTGCTCGATAATGAAGCGGAAACGGCCGCCTTTAAGAAGGATTTGAACCCGGGGAATGAATCGAGAATGATCTCCCCCGACGGACATGTCTACTCTTATCCATATAGCGGCGTCGAGTTCCAGATTCTGTACTACAACAAGAAGCTGTTCGAGGAAGCGGGCATTCCTGTCCCGATCAAGACGGTGGATCAGCTGATCGACGCGGCCAAGAAGTTCAAGGCCAAAGGAATTATTCCGATGTCGATTTTCGCCAAAGAAAAATGGATTACGAAGTCGTTCTATAAAGGCCTCGTGATGAAAGAAGAACCGAAAGGCTTCGGGGTTTTGAACGAAAAGGGAGCGACTCAGCTGCCAGAGGCGTTCAAAACTGCAGCCAAGCAGATGCAGCAGCTCCAGGAAGCGGGATTATTCGACGCCAATGCGACCAATACGAACTATGATCAGGCGTCGTCGCTGTTCTACCAAGGCAAAGCAGCGATGTTCGTCAACGGCCAATGGGAAATCTACAGCGCGCAGAAAAACATGGGCGACAATGTAGACTGGATGTACTTCCCGGCGAAGGACGAGGCCACGTACGAGAAAACGAAGTTTTATATGAATGGGGCGGGCGAGCCGGGCGGCTTCGCGGTATCCGCTACGACCAAGCATAAGGAAGAGGCTATCAAGGTAGCGGCATTCATGGCACGCAAGTATGCGGAGTACAAGTATACGCAGCTCGGCAATCCGATCCTGGCCGTGAAGGTCGACAAGCCTCTGGCTTCCAATGTGCCTGCCATGATGCAGCGTCTGGTGAAAGAAACACTGCCGAACATCAAGGGCTTCTCCGGGGCGCTGCCTGATAACAAAATCAACAATTCCCTGGATGACAACACCCAGAACATTCTGGTTAAGGGCTTTACCGCCGATCAATTCGTGCAAAATGTCAACCGCGTGCTGGACCAAGTCAACAAATAAAAACGGCGATTTCCCGCACCGTGATCATGTCACGGTGCGGGCATTTTCGAACCGGATAGGGTGAAGCCAAATGAAAACTTTTTTTGCCAATAAAACAGCGATTGCACTCTTCGTACTGCCTGCCCTGCTGCTTTATTCCATCGTGGTGGCCTATCCCGTGCTTCAAACGTTCTATCGCAGCTTCTTTGAATGGGACGGACTCGGCGATGCTACCTTTATCGGGTTTGATAATTTCATCATGCTAGCGAAGGACCCGCTGCTGGCTACCTCGCTTAGAAACGGGTTTCTGTTCGCTCTCGTGCTGGTCATCTTCCAGATCGGTCTGGGCACGATTCTCGCCTTGGTCTGCTCCGATCCTAAGGTGAAGGGCAGAAAAATACTGAAGACGGGCTATTTTATCCCCGTGGTTCTATCTGTAACGGTTGTCTGTCAGCTCTGGATCGCGATCTATGACCCGAGCAACGGTCTGATCAACAAGCTATTTCAGCTGCTGGGAATCGACTACCAGCAAAACTGGCTCACCTCGGCCAGTGTCTCGATCATCGCCATCGCGTTCGTCAATGCCTGGCAGTATATGGGGTACCAATTCAGCCTGCTGTACGCTGGCGTGAAGTCTATCCCTGAGCAATACTTCGAAGCAGCCATTATCGACGGCTGCAGTAAATGGGCGGCGCACCGGAAAATTACGCTGCCGATGATGAAGGAAACGTATAAATTCTGCTTTATCATCGCGATCACCTCCGGGATCGGAGCGTTCGCGCAAATGCTGATTATGACCAGCGGAGGTCCGGGGACGACCAACTATACGCTGACGTATATGATATACCGGTATGCCTTTATTGAAAATTCGTATGGCTACGCATGCGCAGTGTCCGTCTTTCTCGTCCTGCTCAGTTTATTGATCACTGTAGTCATTAACCGGGCTTTCGACAGCGAAAGACTCGCGCAATAAAGAGAGGAAGAGAGGTGAACCTGCTGCTATGACCCAGACGAAGAAACTGCTGAGCTTCCTTTCCCAGCTGCCGCTGTGGATCTATTTTATCGTATCGGTTTATCCGCTTTTCTGGATGATCTCGTATTCGCTTAAGAACAATGATGAGATTTTCGTGACACATCCGTTCGGGTTGCCGCCGAATTTTCGGATCGACAATTATATTCACGCCTGGTCGCAATTCAACATTCCGCAATATGTATGGAACAGTACGGTCGTTTCGACCGTTTCGACGCTCGGTATTTTGCTTCTGGCTGTCACGTTCTCCTATGCCATTGCCAGAATGCAGTGGAAGCTTCGGTATGCCGCCCGTATCTACATGACCCTCGGCATGTTTATGCCGCTGCAGGTTATTATGATCCCGCTCGCGATCCTGGTGAAGGATTTTCACCTGACCAATACGTATGGCGCGCTGATCTTTCCTTATATCGCGTTCGGCTTGCCGTTTTCTTCGCTGATCTTCTACGGATTCATGAAGGGCATCCCGGTGGAGCTGGAGGAGTCCGCTTGCATCGACGGCGCGAACGTGTACCGGTCCTTCATGCAGATCATCATTCCGATCATGAAGCCGGCCATTGCCACCATAGCCATCTTTCAATTTCTCGGGGCCTGGAACGAATTTATGATGGCCTATATCCTGATCACGGATGAAGCGATGAAGACGCTGCCGCTCGGCTTGCTCTTGTTCCAGGGGCAGTACAGCACCGACTGGGGCGGCATGGGAGCCGTCATGACGATCGCCAGCTTGCCGATGGTCATCATCTATTTATTCTTCAGCGAACAGGTGGAGCGTGCGATGACAGTGGGTTCCGCGGTCAAAGGTTAGGAGGCCGGACGGCTGCTCCAGTCTCGAAGAAAGCGTTTGTGATGAAGAGGCCTCCTGACATGTGCTACTATGGAAGTAGTCATGGTACAAGGAGGCCTCTTCATGAGATTCTATATCGCTGCCGCTCTGGCATTGCTTCTCGATCAGCTCACGAAGGTTTGGGTTCGCGGGCATATGACGCTCGGCGAATCGTATCCCGTACTGAACGGTTTATATCACTTCACGTATTACCGCAACAGCGGAGCGGCAGGCAGCACCTTTCAAGGCTATGGCCGCTACTTTATCATTCCGGCTGTGCTGTTCGTCGCTTATGTGCTCTATGCCCGGTGGAAGGGTGAGATGCGCGGCGCGGCGGCTGAGCTCGGCTCCGGCCTGCTGGTCGGCGGCGCTGTCGGCAATGCGCTCGACAGGGCGATATTCGGCTGGGTAACGGACTTCATCGACAATGGTCGTGGCATCCTGAATGTCGCTGACTATGCGATCAACGCTGGCGTGCTGCTGTTGATCGGCAGCACCGTATACGCGTATATCCAGAGCCGCCGGGCGAAGCGGAACAGTCAACCCGAGCCTGAGCCGGAGACGGCTCCTTGACCGTACCGCGCGGATAAGGAAGAGAAAGCCAGGGGACGCTAAGGGAAAACAGGAAAGGGTAGGTAAGCGTCTGTGCTCACTTTAACCAAACCTGCGGGCTCCATGGTCTTGTACGGAGCGATTCTCTTCCTGATGGAATTCGTCCGAGGTGCCTTCCTCGTCTCCTTCCTGCCGACCTATGGCGTCCAGCAGTTGGGCCTGGCGGCGGCCGGAATCGGTATCGCTGTCTCGCTTCATTATGTGACGGATACGCTGGTCAAATGCGCTGCGGGCTATTTACTCGACCGGTTCGCCTTGCGCATCGTCGCGCCCGTCGGGCTGGCGTTGTCGCTGGCCGGCCTGCTGCTCGTGCAGCAGGCACACACGCTGTGGGTGCTTGCCGCTGCATCCGCGTTGTTCGGCGCGGGCATGTCCCCGGTCTGGCTGGGCGGGCTCAGCCGGGCGGGCACGGAGCGGCGTGCTTCCCACATGGGCGTGATGTACACCTGCTGGCTGGCGGGACTTGGAGCGGGGCCGGTCGTGCTGAACTTCATCCTGGACCGCAGCTACTTGGCCTCGTATTGGCTGATGGCCGGACTGTGGGGCGCTGCGCTTGTGTTGTCGCTCTTCATCGGCGGCCAAGGCAGCTCAGCCGTCCAGACGCCGGCGGCGATCCCGTTCGGCGTGCAGCTCACCCTGCTCTGGGAGCGGCTGCGCTCCATGCGAGTGCTGCTTCCCGCGATGATCCTGCAGACCACGGCCGCGGGCATGCTGGTGCCGGTGCTGCCGTCGTTCGCCCAGTCGAGTCTGGGTCTTGCATACTCCCAGTATTCGCTCGTCCTGCTCGCAGCAGGAGGGCTCACGGTAGCCGGGCTGATCCCGTTCGGCCGCTTGTCAGACCGGTATGACCGCCGCTGGTTTGTGATGCTGGGCTTCGCCTCGTTCGCGGTCTGCCTGTTCGCCCTGACGCGGATTGCCGGCCTCGGACCGGCTGTATGCGTGGCAGCCGTGCTGGGCTTGTCCTATGCGGCGGTGCTACCCGCCTGGAACTCCGTATTGGCCCAGTACGTTCCTCCGGAGCAGAAAGGGATGGGCTGGGGGTTATTCTCCAGCGTCGAAGGTATCGGCGTGATGATTGGCCCAGTGCTGGGCGGCTGGATCGCCGACCACTTCCATGCGCGCGCGGCCATTCTTAGCAGTGCGGCCCTGCTGGGAGGCGTGGCGATCTACTACGCTTTCGTATCGTCCGGGCTGCTGAAGCGGGGGACCATGGCGTAAGCCTCGGCTGTGCGGATATTCATCAAGCTTGCTTTGCACGGCGGACGTGAATCCGCCTTTAAGCTCTCCTGTCCATTGGGAGAGCTTTTTTCCATTTACACCCTGATCTTAATTTCTTTTTGAAAATAATATGACAAGTCCTATCGGAAAATAGGTAAAGAAAAGCCGATGAAATCAGCTATATAAATGAAATTTATAAGCGTTTATTTAAAAAATAATACCAAAACCAGCTATAGTTTATTCCAAAAAAGAATAAAGTAAAGTATAATACAAGTATCAAGCAAGAGGAGAGAGCGGCCAATGCAAGAGCAGTGACTGCAGAACACATCAAGGGGGGACGCATCATGAAAGCCTATAATTGGCGGCTGCTGGGAGAGCTGTTCGTCACGTTTCTGAAGGTTGGTCCGGTTACATTCGGCGGCGGCTACGCGATGATTCCCGTCATCGAAGCGGAAGTGGTCAGCAAGAAGCGATGGATTCCGGAGCATGAAATGTCCGACGTCCTGTCGGTGGCAGGCTCGGCTCCCGGCGGTATCGGCGTGAATGCCGCGGCATTCGTCGGCCACCGGATGGCCGGGCTGCCCGGCGCCGCCTCCGCCGTACTTGGCATTACACTGCCGACCTTCGTGCTGGCGGTAACGCTTAGTCTGATCTACGCACAAGTCGGGCACCTGCCCAAGGTCGTATCGGCGCTCCAGGGCATTCATGCGGCAATCTTCGGACTGATCATCGTGGCGGCCTACCGGATGGGCCGGCAGGCAGTATTTGACAAGACGACCTTTGCTTCCGCAGTCTGCACACTGGTGCTGCTGCTGAGCGCACCGGTCCATCCGCTGTTCATCATCATGGCCGGACTTTGGCTCGGCATCGTCATCGTCCTGATCAAGAAGAAGCTGGGACTGGTCGTGCAGCTCCAGGGCAAGCCTGCAGATGCTACGGGAGCCAAGCATAAATACGCCGACTACTTTATCGCGGACGGCATCTAGAATCGGGGTGTGGGCGATATGCTGTGGAATCTTTTCCTAACCTTTTTTAAAATCGGCCTAATGTCCTTTGGCGGGGGCTATGCGATGCTGCCTGTGATTCAGCATGAGGTGGAGCAGCATGGCTGGCT
Organism: Paenibacillus filicis; assembly: GCF_038070315.1. NCBI lineage: Bacteria > Bacillati > Bacillota > Bacilli > Caryophanales > Paenibacillaceae > Paenibacillus > Paenibacillus filicis. The sequence goes on from NZ_JBBPCC010000010.1 coordinate 167,459, forward strand.
GAGCGCCAAGACGTTTACGGATACGGTCGCATTGGCAGGCATGGCTCCGGGACCCATCGCGACCAACAGTGCGACCTTGGTCGGTTACAAGGCCGCGGGAGCCGCGGGAGCCTTCGCCGCTACGCTCGGCATGGTGCTGCCGTCGCTGCTGATCGTGGTCGTCATTGCCGCTTTCTTCCTGAAGCTTCACCGACATGAGCGGGTGAAGGCGGCGTTCTATGGGCTGCGGCCGGTCGTGACCGGATTGATCGCCTATGCGGCGCTGCGCTACGGTCTGGACTCATCGATGGGTACTGGGCTGTGGAGCTGGCCTGTGCTGGGCGGCATCCTGATTACCGCATGCGTGGTGATCGGTATGCTCCGCTACAAGCTGCACCCTGCCGCCGCGCTTGTGTTGTCAGGCCTGCTCGGCATCGCTTTTTTCAGCTAGCGTTGAAATGCTTCGGTGCGTCCATTATGATCAGGGTATCGGCTATAGGCCGGATACCCTTTTTTGTGCGAGGAGAACGAGTATGAATCAAATTCTCGTCGTTGACGACGATCCGTTTATCCGCCGGTTGGTCAAGGCGACACTGGCCGGAGAAGGCTTCACCGTGTCTGAGGCCCAGCACGGGGGCGAAGCGCTGCAAGTGCTGGAAGACTCGGCCATTGATCTGGTCGTGATGGATATTATGATGCCGCATATGGATGGATGGCAGCTTTGTCAGGAAATCCGCCGGTTTAATGCGGATTTACCGCTGCTGATGGTCACAGCCCGCGCTGAATCGGTGGACAAGGTGCGCGGCTTCCAATTGGGTGCCGACGATTACCTGGTTAAGCCGTTCGATCCGATGGAGCTGGTTATGCGGGTGAGGGCGCTGCTCAAGCGTTACCGGATTAGCTCATCGCAGACGATCCGGCTCGGCGAGCTGGAGATGAACCGCAGCCGGTATGAAGCCGTATGTTGCGGGAGCAGGCTGGAGCTGCCGCTCAAGGAATTTGAGCTGCTGTTCAAGCTGGCTTCCTATCCCAATCAAATTTTTACACGCAACCAGCTGATCGAGCAGATCTGGGGGATTGATTATGATGGGGATGAACGCACGGTAGATGTGCATATCAAGCGGCTGCGGGAACGGCTTCCGGAGCAGGGGACGGGCTTCACGATCAAGACGATCCGCGGCCTGGGTTACAAGCTGGAGGCGTCCCCATGATCCGTTCCCTGTATCTGAGGGTCGTATTGACCTTCATCGCTTCTGTCATTCTCGGGCTGACCGTTGCTTTCTTCACCATGATGTGGGTGTACAAGGATACGTTCAATACCATGCTGAGCCGCCAGTTCAGCGATGCGTCCCATGATCTAGCCGGTGTATTGAAGCGAGTCAATCCCGATGAGTGGGACTCCATGCTGCGAGAACAGCGCTGGACCACGATGTCGCTGCAGGTCATGATCGTGGATCCGACAGGTAAGACGATTTATTCCGGCATGAAGCACAGCGGGAAGGCGATAATTCCTCCCGAAGCTGTGGACAAAGTGAGAAGCGGAGGCGATTACAGCAATAAAGAGCCCTCCGCGCAGCATCGCATCTACGGAACCCCCATCTTTACTGAGCGCGGGACGTATGCGGTATTTATCCAGTCCATTCAGCAGGAAGCGCCTTTTGACTTAGTTAGAATGCTGTTTACAACGCTGCTGGTTGCTCTTGGCTCCGGAAGCTTGTTTATTCTGGTGTCTGCCCGTTATCTGGTGAATCCGCTCAAGAAGATGACTTTGGCCACCCGGCAAATCGCTAAGGGAGACTTCAATATTCAGCTCAACCAGCGCAAGCGCAAGGACGAGCTGGGCGAGCTGGCACGGAGCTTTGATCACATGGCTCTGGAGCTGCATCAGCTGGAGAGCATGAGACAGGACTTTGTGTCCAATGTATCGCATGAGATCCAGTCTCCGCTGACATCAATCTCGGGTTTCTCCAAGCTGGTCCGCAATCCGCAGATGCCGGAGGAGGAGAAGCAGCAGTACCTGGATATTATTGAGACGGAGGCGGAACGGTTGTCCCGTCTGAGTGAGAATCTGCTGAAGCTGGCCTCGCTGGATAGCGAGCATCATCCGTTCCATCCTGGTCCTCTTGAACTTGATGAGCAGCTTCGCCGCGTAGTTGTTGCCCTGGAGCCGCTCTGGTCGGCCAAGTCGATCGAGCTCCAACTGGAGCTGCCGCGTACCAAACTGATAGCCGATGTCGACCAGTTGAACCAGGTATGGATCAATCTGCTGACCAACGCCATTAAATTTACGCCTGCGGGCGGCTCGATCGAGCTGAGCCTGGAGACGATGACGGATCGAGTCCGGGTCATCATCCAAGATACGGGGGCTGGCATCGCCCCGGAAGACCAGGAGCGCATATTCGAGCGGTTCTACAAGGGCGATAAGTCCCGCGAGCGGGCGAAAAGCGGGAGCGGTCTAGGCCTTGCCATCGTCCGCAAAATCGTTGATCTGCATCAGGGAACGGTGGAGGTCGAAAGCGAGCTTGGGCGAGGGACTAAGATGGCCGTGACGCTTCCCAGCGTATGGACGCCTGCCCCAAAGCCTTGATTGACTTGGTGAGAGGGCGCCGTCAGATAGCCTAGGCCTGAGAACAAACAGCCTCCTGATGGAGGCTGTTTTCTTAATATAGAAATAATAATATATTTTTCCTTTATATGTTACTATTTGTGAGAATGCTTAAGCAGCCCATTAAACAGTTAGAGGCAGCTTCTATGCATACGGCCCCGTACGTGAATGGCCGAGCAGGTTCATTCAAAGTATGGCAAGCAAGGGAGAGGTGTATCATGAAAAAAGCGGCTAAATATGTATGGGCGATGTTCCTATTGCTTAGTGGAATGAGTTTGATGTCTACGGAAGCCATGGCTAAAATTGATTGGATGGCGAACAGCCGATTGGTTGTCTTAAAGGAGACGAAATTACTCGATGACTATAAAAATCCGTCTTCGGTGGCCGGTTCCATTGCTGGCATGCAGGAGCTGAAAACCACCTGCAGGACGATGGAATCGGAGTGCCTGGCAAGCGCTGGCGGCAAGGAGTATATCCAGGTGGACACCTGGATGGGGAAAAAATGGATTGAGGATGACGACAACATTACCGGCGGCGGCTACTCGGAGACCGAGCGGCAAATCACCATTGTCGAAGACACGAAGCTTTATGACCACCCGAATGTAGGCGTGTATGCCAAGGACGAGCCGCCGCATGAAACCCTTCCCCCGCAAAAAGTTTCAGTCTCCGCCGTATACCGTAATTTGTACAAAGGTGCGCATACCGCTAGAGCCATGCTCGAGGCACCGGTCTGGTATCGAATTTCGACGGAGCAGGGACCGAAGTGGATCGTAGACCCATTTATTCCGGAAGACGTCCAGAAGAACGAGAGGCCGAATGATCGGGTCATGAGGCTGACGGGTAGCGAGTTACTCTACGATTATCCTTACGAGCAGGCTGGCAAGGGAGTACAGGCGAAGCCGGGGGTTGTTCAGGCGGTTGCCGTCACGGGATACAGGGTCAAGCTTCAAAACCTAGTATGGTACAAGATTCAACTCGAAGATGGGGTCTTCAAATGGGCGATGGCTTACCCTTTCGCTGAAAAGGAGAGCGGGCCCTTGATGCAGTTTGATCTATCGAACGAGAAGATCACCCTAAGAACCGCTACGCGTTACTTCGATATCGACGGTGATGCAGGCCGCGAGCTGCAGAACTGGCTGCAGCCGGGCTCATATGTCGCCGACAAAGTGAATGAAGGATGGGCGCGAATCCAAACCCCATTCGGCTGGAAGGTGGTTAACCTCGACCGGGCGCCGCTCGAAAGGCCTCAGGGAATCACGATCACCCAAGAAACCGTCCAATTGACTCCGGCCACCCGAACCTACTATTTTCCATTGACCGGAGAAATTTTCCACGAAGCCGGCACCTTCGGCAATCAGGAAGCTCTTTCCTTTGAAAAGTGGGTCTCTCCGGAGGGTGTCAACTGGTATCATATTTCCACGTACAGCGGAATCGTATGGCTGCCGGAGAAGCCGCTCGGAGATTGAAATAAAAAACTTCATGGATTCGGCTGAAGCATAGGTGAAAATTAGAGAATTAACAGCGTTCTTTGCGACAGGAGATCGGTCAACGATATGGCCAAGCTGGCTGGATAGGGCGGTCTTCAGCTTGTCATTTCTTAGACCGGGTAGTCATTTCACCGCCGTCGGCATTCGATTGCCGTTGCAGCTGTATTTCCTTCAGCCGCTGTTCGTACCGCTCGAGAATATTCGGTATCGCGTCCTCTTGTAACTTTTCGATCCTCCCGGTAGTCAGACGATCGTGTTCTTCTTTCTGCTCCGGGCTAACCTTGTATACATTCGTCGTTAAGACTTCGGTTGTTTCAAACACCGCTTCCCTTTTTTTCAGAGCTTTTTTCACCTTGTCCATGTTTAATCCATCCCCCGCCTGCGTCGTTTTTGTTATGCCTTTATTGTAGCATGAACATGTTAACTCTGAAGCTGTAACTTCCTAATGATGAAAGTCATAATCCATCTCCCGCCCAGCTACCCGCTAATCCTGTCGAAGGAGCGTTCCTTAGTTATCTAGGATAACTTGAGGAATAGCTCCTTTCTTGTGTCTACGTACAGCGAGTTTAACAAGAAAACACCTTTTTTCATAAAAACGCTTTCTTGTTCATGTGAAGTTCATATTCACCCTGTATAGTGTCCCTATGCATACAGATAGGACCTAAGGTTCACTTATCGGAATGAGGGGAGTGCAGGAATGAACCGATTAACACAATTCTCAATGAAAAACGTCTCGGCCTTGTTCATCATTATGCTGCTATTGTTCGGCAGCGGCATGTATGCGGCGAAGCAGCTAAAGGTTGAAAACATGCCGAACGTCTCGTTCCCGGTCGTTGTGGTAACGACGCAGTATGCGGGAGCGCCCAAGGACGTTATGGACGAAATTACTGCGCCTATTGAGGAAAAGCTCGCGAATCTGGAGGACATCGATTCACTAACCTCGACCTCGAGCGACAATAATTCCTTTGTCATCATCATGTTCAAGCAGGGCGTAGATACCGACAAGAAAAAGCGGGATGTCGAAAGTGCCTTGACCGAGGTCCGGCTCCCTGCGTCTGCAAGCGCGCCGAAGGCTTCGACGTTCGGAGCTGCATCGCTGGCCAGCAATTATCTGGTGATGTACGCGGAAAACGGCATGAGCCAGACCGAGCTGGATAAGGTTTTCAAGGATACAATTGAGCCTGGGCTCACAGGAATCAAAGGCATTGACCATATGGATGTCGTCGGTGCCCGTGACACAAGCTTGGATATCGAGCTGGATGCCGCGGCGCTGGCCTCGTTCGGATTCTCCCCGGTGCAGGTCAATAGTGCGATCAGCGCGGCCGTTACCAAGAGCCCGATCGGCAGCGTAAAGCTGAGTGGCAATGATAAGATGACCCGCGTCACGGGGGATATCTCCAGCCTGTATGAACTCGAGCAATTGGAGCTTACGACGTCCAAGGGCGACATCGTCAAGCTGTCTCAGATCGCCAAGGTCAAGTCGATTACGGAATCCAACTTTGTCGGTCGTCTGGACGGTAAGCCGGCAATTGCTCTTATTCTGTACAAAACGGGCAATGCCAATGCCGTCGAATTTTCCGACGAGCTGAAGGGCAAAGTGGATGGCTGGCACAAAACGATGCCGAATGTCGTCTTCAAAAGCACCTTTGACAGCGCGGATCAAATCAAAGAGTCGATTAACGGCTTGCTTCGCGAAGGCGTAGTGGGCGCTCTGCTTGCTTCGCTAATGATTCTCATCTTCTTGCGTAATATTCGCATGACCCTGATCGTCCTGGTCTCGATTCCGCTGTCCGTTCTTATTACGCTGCTGCTGATGTGGCAATTGGATCTGACGCTTAATACGATGACGCTGGGCGGGATGTTTATCGCCGTCGGGCGGGTCGTGGACGACGCGATCGTCGTTATCGAGAACATCTACGCATCATTGGAAAAAGCTCAGAAAAGGAATGAATCGGTTATCGCGCTGGCAACGAAGCAGGTGGCTATGGCCATTACTTCGTCCACACTGGCGACGGTCGGTGTATTCGCACCGCTCGGGATGGTCAGCGGTATCGTCGGCGGCTTTTTCCGGCCCTTCGCGATTACGCTTGCCTGCGCACTGTTAGCTTCTCTGCTCGTGGCACTGACCGTTATCCCGATGCTTGCCAAGCTGTTAGTGCTCCGCAGCACCAAGACAGGAAAAGTTCACGACGAATCCGATCATGGCCGTATGGGCCGGTTCTACGGAGCGGTACTGCAATGGTCGCTGAACCATCGGATCAAGACGCTGCTGATCTCCGGCCTGCTGTTCGTCGTGACGATCGGCGCTACGCTTCCGTTTGTGAATGTCTCATTCTTGCCAAGCGAAGCGGCTTCACGAACGTTGTCCTTCTCCTTGAAGCTGCCGTATGAGACATCCTTCGAGGCGACGGATGAGAAAACCAAGGAGCTTGAAAACATCCTGATGGCTACGAAGGATAATAAGGGGCAGCCGCTGTTCACCTTTGTCCAGGGTCTGGTCGGCTATGCCGGCAATGACGATGAGCGCACTCCCTATGCCTCGCAGATTTATGTGGAAATGAACCCAAATGTGGATCCTGAGCACACCAAGAAGCAGATCAAGGAATTTCTGATTTCGGAGCTTCCGCAAGGGTCTGAGGTTAATGATCGTGAAATTGGGGGAGGCTTCGGGGTTTCCAACACGGATTTCTCCTACTCGCTTAAAGGTGAAGATCAGGAGCAGCTGGAACAAGCGGCGGTGCTGATCAAGGAAGAGCTTCGTACCTTCCCAGAGTTGTCGGAAATTGAGGACAATCTGAGTGATGCCAAGACGGAAGTCGAGATCGCGGTGGATCAGAAGAAGGCCCGCAGCTACGGCTTGAACGCTGCCACTGTACGTGACACGGCCCGTGTTTGGATTCAAAAGCAGAGTTTGGGCGATCTCAAGCTGGACAATGTGACTTACAAGACGACCGTGTCCCTCGACAAGTCGGATAAGGACTCGCTCGAGAAGCTGGGCCTGATCCCGCTGACGAGCAGTACGGGAGTTACCGTGTTCCTCAAGGACATCGCGACAATTCATGAGAAGCAGTCCGCGGCATCGCTGGCACGCGAGTCTCAACAACAGCTCGTCAAGGTTTCGGCCAAGATCAACGCTGAGAACAAGAGCGCGATCAGTGCCAAGGTCACAGCCGCACTGGCCAAGGTCCAACTGCCGGACGGCGTCTCCCGCGAAGTGAAGGGCGTGTCGGCGGATATCAATGAAAGCTTCACGCAACTGTTTGTTGCTATGGCTGTTGCTGTGTTCGTCGTCTACCTGATCATGGTACTGGCGTTCGGTAATGCGAGTGCTCCGTTCGCTATTCTGTTCTCGCTGCCGCTTGCAGCGATCGGGGGTCTGCTCGGTCTCGTCCTGACGAGAGAGGCGCTCAATGTCACCTCAATGATCGGCTTCATGATGCTGATCGGTATCGTCGTTACCAATGCTATCGTACTGATTGACCGCGCCCAGCAGCTCCGTGAGGAGGGCTATACGGTTCGTCAAGCTTTGATCGAAGCTGGACTCGTCCGTCTTCGTCCCATCATCATGACGGCGGGGGCTACGATCATGGCCCTGGTTCCTCTGGCACTCGGATTATCCGGAGAAGGCGGCCTGATCGGCAAGGGCCTCGGCGTCGTCGTCATCGGCGGCCTGGCTACCTCGACCGTATTGACATTGGTGGTCGTACCGGTTGTATACGAGCTGATCGAGGGTATTAAGAACCGCTTCGCCAGAAGGTTCGGCGGCAAGTCCAAGCAGGCCGCAGACGTTCACGAGACGGTAGAGGCTTAACCCCGAGTTTCCAGGTTATCTCTGCCATCGGCAGGAAGCCATGAATAGAGAAGGCGTCACAGAAGCGCCGCGTAGAGAAGCTTTCAGAGGAGGCAAAGATATGATAAGGGTGAGTGCAGAGAAAAAACGGGCAAGGAGCCATCTGCTGGGGGTAGTGCTGACAGCAACGATGCTGTCGGTCGTAATGGCCGGCTGCTCGGTTGGAGGACCCGGAGGCAAGGGTGCTGCGGAGGCTCAATTACAGGTTCGGGCGGTTAAAACCGAGCCTGTCGTCAAACGGAGTATCGGCCAGCCGGTCGAGCAGGTGGCGGAGATTACGTCGCAGCATACGATTGACGTTGTGCCTAAGGCGAACGGCGAAGTCGTCGAGGTGCTGAAGAAGCGCGGTGAACGGGTTGAGAAGGGTGATGTGATCCTGCGGATCGACAGTCGCGATGCGGAGTCTGCGAGACAGAAGAGCGAGCTGTCGCTGAAGGGAGCACGAGAATCGCTGCAGAAGGCCAAGGATGACAAGGTGAACGGCCGGCAAGATCTGGCGGATGCGGTGTCGCGCGCCGAGACGACGCTAAAGAATGCCCAAGAGGAGCTGGCCAAACAGCATAACGACTTCGACGCCGGCAAAGCGACGGATCGTCAGGTGCAGCAAGCCCAGCAGCAGGCGGACAATGCCCAGATGGCCTTGGACTCGGCGCGCAGCAAGCTGGCCGCGAACGACAATTCCAATTCCATCGCCTCGATCGAGACGCAAGCGGAAACGGCCAAGCTCGCCTATGAGGATGCGACCCGTTCGATCGAAAATTATAGTGTGAAAGCCCCGATCAGCGGGCTGCTAACCGATTTCAACGTGGTTGCCGGGCAGAGTATCTCGGCGGGCGCCAAGCTGGCCCAGGTGCAGCAGGTAGACCCGATCCGCATCAAGGCGGAGCTGTCCGAAGCCAACTATTTGCTGGCGAAGAACAAGCAGGAGTTGGTGTATTACATGCCGGCTACTCCGGATAAGAAAGAGAAGGCTGCGATTGCTTATCTCGCCCCGGTCATGAGCGCAACCAGCAAAACCTATACGCTGGAGCTCGAGGTCCCCAATACGGATGGCAAGCTGCAGCCGGGAGAGCGTGTGTCGGTGCAGGTAACCACGGAAGCTGAGCAGCAGGTGATCGCGGTGCCTACGTTGAGCCTGATCCGCGAGGAAGGCGGGACATACTTGTTCGTTCAACAGGGTGACCAGTATGTGAAGCGCTCCGTGAAGCTAGGCAGAATCAACGGAGCTTACCAGGAAGTGCTGGAAGGCTTGAAGGAAGGCGAGCAGCTGGTCGTGACCGGCCAGCATACGTTGAAGGACGGACAGAAGGTCGGCGATTCGCAGACAGCGCCTGCACAGGCAGCAGAAACCAACTCCAAATAAAGCGAGGAGCGTAACTTCATGAACCAACCATGGAAATCGGGCGTAGCTGCCCTAGTTGTCGGAGCAATGGTCATTCAGGGCTCAGCGGTCGTACTGGCGGCTGATGCTGAGACACCGGCGGCCGCCTCAGTTGTCGCCCCATCCAATTACGGTTTGACGGCGGACATCCGTGCCGCCGTGAAGAGTGTGACTGTAGATCGGACGGCGCAGGGCCTTCAGCTCTCTGCGACGGTCCGACTGTATAACGGAGGAACTGCGCAAACGCGGGTTCCGGAGCATGAGCTTCGGTTGTACGGAGCAGATGGGATTACCTATGTGCTGAAGCCGAGCGCGTCCAACAAGACGGCGCTGCAGCCCAAGGAAATCGGAGAGCTCGTTTATCTGGCGACCGTGGACAGCAAGGATAACTTCCGAGCGGACCATCTGTCCTGGGTGAAGGTCAATGAATATGTATATCCGAAGCAGGAAACGACGCTGCTGGAGGTTCCGGTCAACCAGGTGTGGTATGGAGCTGGCCAAGCATCCTTGTCCAATCTGCCCACGTTGGCCTGGGGAGAGAAATTCTCCATCCCCGGCGTGAACTCCGAGCTCACTTATACGACGAGTCAATACGCCATCCAGCATACGGACAAGGGACAGGTGCTGCTGGTCACGCTGCTGGCCGAGAATCCGGGGGCCGGTAGGGAGACCGTCCCTGCCTTCCGTCTGGATGGAGCTGACGAGCAAAAGGCTTACCGGGGCGCGCCTACCGAGCAGCAGCCGGCCGTGCTCGAAGCGGGAGAGCAAGCCTATCTTCACTACGCGATTCCGCTGGAGACGGGGACAACACTGAAGCAACTGACGGTCGTGACGACCGAAGCGTTCGTGCCGAAGGAAGCCGGCGCACAGCCGGTGGCGGTCGATACCGGCAAGCTTTACTTGGCACTGCCGGCGGATGGTCAAGGCCAGCCGGTGCCTGCCGCGTATACGCTGGGCACGCCGATTGCGTTCGACCCAGTATCCAAGCTGGTTGATGGGCAAACGGCTGTATCTCTGATGGAGCTTCATCTGAACGAAAACCCCGATCTGGGTTATCAGACGGCAGTCGGAAAGTTCAAGCTGACCAACAGGGGCACGGCGCCGGTTGCACTGCCTGCCTTCGGGGCTGAGCTCGTCGGCAGTGGCGGAGCGACCTATGCGGGAGCCAGGCAGGCCAATGTGACGGCACAGCTGAATCCCGGACTGAGCTATATTGTGAATTACTCCTTCAATGTACCAAAGTCCGAACAGGCTGAGGCTTATACGATGAAGCTGCTGGACGGCAAGTCTGCCGCTCCGTATGCCAGCACCGTCGCTTCCCTCCGGACGCCTTTGGAGAAGGACGGGGACAGCCTCAATGGCGAAACAAAGTTCAAGTTATATCCGTTTGAAGTCAAGTTCAACGATTATACGATCTCGGCCATGTTTAACTCGCAGACGTTTACCTATTCGTACAAGATTCTGCTCGATCTAAACATCACGCAGGCGGATGATGTCGTCGTGGATGAGAGTTCGTCCAAGCTGCGCTTCGAGGCTGTGGACAGCATGGGTCGCGTGCTCGATTCGCTGGACGCCCCGTTCGCTGGGAAAAACCGGCTAATTAGCGGCAGGCAGATGCTGACGTTCAATAACATCAAGAGCGAGCAGCTGGATTCCAATGTGACGATCCGCGTGTACGAGGCGGTGGACCTGCCAGGCGGCACTTCTTCCAAGCGTTTGATCAAGACTTTGAAATAATCGTGACTCCTCTACAGGGGTCCGTACCAGGGAGAGACCTCCGGCTTGTGCCGGAGGTCTTCTTCTTTGCGTCCGGAGCAGGAGCGACGAACAATTTCCTGCGGGGGAAGGAACTGGGAAAGCAGCGTCGAACATGAAAACAAGAAGTTCAATGATGTTCATGCCAGCGTTTCGACTACTGCCTGCTGCGGAAGGGGAATTTTTCAGATGTCTGTGATAGAAGTATGGCCAGGGGAGCTGCCCCATGGTCAAGAGCATGTGCAGGAGGAGCGGCCGATCTTGACGCCGTACCTGCTTGAAGCTTCGCAAGGCGAGCGGCATGCTGCCGTTATCGTGTGCCCGGGGGGCGGCTACGGGATGCGTGCCGGCCATGAAGGGCGTCCGGTCGCCGAATGGCTGAACCGGATCGGCCTCTCCGCGTTCGTGCTGGACTACCGGGTAGCTCCGTCCAAGCATCCCGCACCGCTGGTGGACGCCCAGCAAGCAATTCGCATCGTGCGGGCGAATGCCGCTGAGTGGGGGCTTGATCCGGCGCGGATCGGCATTCTGGGCTTCTCGGCAGGCGGTCATCTGGCCGCCTCGGCCAGCGTTTTGTTCCAGCCGGGGGATGAGACCTCTGATGACCCGCTGCTGCGGGAGTCCTCCCGCCCGAATCTGGCGGTGCTCTGCTACCCCGTCATCAGCCTGCTGCCGGAGTTCGGGCATCAAGGCTCCATGCGCAATCTGCTGGGTGAAGAAGCGTCCGAGGACCAAGTCCGCGCGATGAGTCAGGAGCTGCAGGTAAGCGCTGAGACCCCTCCGTGCTTCATCTGGCACACCTCGGACGATCCGGTCGTGCCCGTGGAGAACGCGCTGTACTTCGCCGCCTCGCTGCGCCGCCATGGCGTGCCCTTCGAGCTGCACAGCTATGAGAGCGGCCGCCATGGCATCGGGCTGGCGGAGGATCATCCGTACGCCCAGCCTTGGACGGCGGCCTGCGAGCGCTGGCTGCGATTGCAGGGCTTCTGAGCGGGAAGGCCGTGCCCGGGGCTGAACGGGCACGGCCGCCTCTATGTGGCTAAGGGCGCAACGCTCTCCGGCCGCTCAGTCATGAAGGAGCGTATGATCAGTTCCGCGCTCAGGTACAGCCTCCTCACTGAGCTTGAACCGCTCGATCTGCGTATGCAGCTCGCTGGCGATAAGCAGCAGATGCTTCACTTTACCGTAAGACGCCTCGAAGGCCTTCTGCTGCTCCAGCGTCGAGGCTGAAATTTCCTCACTGCCCGCTGCGGATTGCTCCGTTACGGCGCTTATATTTTCCACCGCTTCCAGTACCCGGCCGCTCTTCTCCCGGGACACATTCATATCATCGCTAAGCCTCGTCAGCTCCCCCACGATGCCTTCCACTTTCTGTCCGATCACCCCGAATGCTCCTGTCGTAGCCTTCATCGCTTCCGTCTGCCGGTTGGCCAGCTCCAAGCCGTTGTGTGTGGAGGCCAGCATCTTGTCCATTCTTTCCGTGATCCGGACTACCAGCTGGGAAATGAGCGCAGCCGTGCCCGATGATTGCTCGGCCAGCTTCTTCACCTCGCCCGCAACGACGCCGAAGCCGCGTCCGGCTTCACCGGCCCGCGCCGCTTCGATGGAGGCGTTCAGCGATAGCAGGTTCGTCTGCCGGGCGATATCCGCGACGAGCCCGGTCAGGGCTTGGATTTCTGAGGCGCTCCCGCTCAGATCCTGAACGGCGAGCAGCAGCGTCTGCATCGCCTCCCGGTTGTATCCGATCAGCAGCTCCTGCTGCTGGACCGCATCCTGGCCGCCCGCCACCGCTTCCGCGGCCTGCCGGCTGTAGTGGCCGGCCTCCACAGACATCTGGAGATTGGTCTCGAAGCCTAGACGCAGGTCCTCTACCAATGCGACTACAGTGGACAAGTCCTCGGACACGGTCTGGCTGCCGATCGCCAGCTCATCGGTGGCGACCGACACCTGATTCACAATTTCGAGCAGCGTTCGGGTATCGGAATTGATTTCCTGGGCTGTGATGTCGAGCTTGGCTCCCGCCTCGCCTACCGAATGGGTCATGGCACGGAGGCTGAGCACCATATCGGCGAAGGACCGGCTCATCTCCACAATCTCGTCCTTGCCCCTCAGCACTGGAGGCTGGACGGCCAGATTGCCCGCGGCCACCTCCTTGGCGCTGAGCTGCAGACGGATAATCGGATGGGTGAGCCGGTGCGTCATTAGAAGGCTGTAAACGCCCGCAGCCACCAGCAGCAGGATGCCGCTGAGCACGGATACGGTCCAGATTTGGTCGACCTGCCGTTTGCTCTCCGCTGTGGCCTGATTGTAGCTGTCGTCATAGTAAGCATTCAGCTGGTAGATATCGTTGAGCACGCCCAAGGAGCGAAGCGACTGGCGCTTAGCTTCCAGACCGTTTTTATCTGTCAGCGCCTTCTCGGATTCGCTTTTCAGCTTCTCGAATTTTGCAAGCGTGCGCTCCACCAGTGGCAGGTCTGCGCCGCGGAGCGTCTGGCTCTTCAAGGTGTTCAGCAGCAGCTGGACCTGATTCAAGTCCTTCAAGGCTTCCGATTTATTATTCTCGCTCGTGCTGAAGGAGAAATTGCTCAGGGACTGCTGGCTGAGGATCATCGCGCCCTTCGCCTGCTGGGCCGTCATCATCAGGCTAACCAGATCGTGGTTAGAGGCCTGCAGACTCGTCAGGCGGATCGTAATATATAGTAGAATCAGCAGCGCCGGAATGAGGGGCACGAGGGAGTTGATCAGAAGTTTACCGCGAAGTTTCAAGGAAAGATCCCTCCATTTTTCAGCTTAAGGCCTGCCTGCAGGAATGGACAGGCTGCCGTCCAGCAGCTGTTGCTTGAGCTTATCGATCTTAGAGGCCTCCTGCGGAGTCAAGGACACGAGATGAAGCGGGGACATGCCCACGCCGTTTTCTTTGAGGCCGAACACCAGCAGCTTCTCGGGGAACGCCCTTTTTTCCGCAAAGGTTTTAATGGCCGCGTATATCGCCGTATCGATATTTTTGAGCATGGACGTGATTACAGCTTTCTCTGCCATAAAAAATTGATCCGAGTCGACGCCGATCGCCATTTTCCCTCGTTTTTGCTGCTCCTGCAGCATGCCGACGCCCGTAAATCCGGCCGCGGCAAAAATAATGTCCGCATTGCTGCCCTCTACCATCTTACCGGCGATCTGGCTGCCGAGCTGGGCGTTGCCGAAGTCGCCGGCATAGTCGATGACTACCTTGGCCTTGGGATTGGCCGCCTTGACGCCGGCTGCAAAGCCTTGGCCGAATTTGTGAATAATCGGAGCGTCGATTCCGCCGATAAATCCGACGGATTGGGTCTGAGTCTTAAGCCCGGCGATCAGGCCGACCAGGAAGCTGCCTTCTTCCTCCTTGAACGTCAGAGAAGCTACGTTGGGCAGCTCTGAGCTTTCATCTATGAGCAGGAAGGGCTGCTGGGGATGCGCCTTGGCGATCTTCTCCAGGCTTTCCTTGATCGTAAAGCCCAGGCCGACGACTAGGTCGCAGCGCTCCGCGATCAGCTCCTGCAGGCCCTGTTCGTAGGTGCCTGTACCGGACAGCTCCCGGTAGTCGAATTCGATAGATAGCTCGTCGCGCGATTTCGTCAGCCCGGCGAACGCTGCGTCATTGAAGGACTGGTCGCCCAGCCCGGAGTCGGAGAGCATGATGCCGACCTTGAGCTTGGCGGGAGCCGCAGGCTCGGGCTTCATCCCGCACCCGCTGAGCAGCAGCAGCAGGGTCAGCGCAATCGGCAGGCAGCGGTGCAGTAATCTCATAGGCATTTATGCCCCTTTCGTCGTGATATATGAGTCCATGGTTTGATAAGGATAGTGTATGACGGGACTAAACGCCTAGTATTAACGGGATGATAAAAATATGTAAATGCAAGCCCGCGCGGCTAACGCACAAAAGCCTCATCCGGTTTGGATGAGGCTTGGACAATTGCATGCGAAGTTACAGGTATAGGCTACGTAGACTCCTGGTAGCCCAGCTTCCGGGAGATGTCATGGGCAGCCTTGACGACCTTGTCGATCAAGACGGGCATCTGGCCTTCGCCAAACTGAACCTCCAGCCCTGCGATGCTGAGGGCGGCGACAATGTCGCAGGCGTGGTTGAAGATGGGAGCGCTCAGCTCGGCGGTATAATTCTCCAGCTCGGAGCGGCTGAAGCTGTATCTCGTCTCCCGAGTAAGCTCAAGGGATTGGCGCAGCTTGTCCTTGCTAATGATCGTCCCCGAGCCGATGGGAAGCAGTTCGATCTCCTCCAGATAAGTCTCTCGTTCCTCCTCCGGCATGAAAGCCAGGATGGTCCGGGAAGAGGCTCCGGCATAAAGCGGAGCTTTTTTTCCGATTTTGGTGAAAAGTCTAACCGGATGATCGGTGTCCAGCTTTTCAATATAGATCGATTCGTTTCCGTCCCGAAGCACGAGATGAACGGCTTCTCCGATCTCGGAGCGCAGCCTTTCCATGACCGGGAGAGCGATATGCCGGATGTCCAGGCGCTCTGCGACCAGATTGCCGAATTGAAGAAAGAGCAGGCCGAGCGAGTAGTGCCCGTTTTTATCTTTATGAAGAAACCCCATTTCCTCCAGGGAGCCCATCATCCGATGAACCGAGGTTTTGGGGATGCCGGAGAGCTGAGCCATTTCGTTCATGTTGAGTTTGGAATGGGTCAAGAAAAGATTGAGCAGGTCCATGGACCTGACGACGGTCTTATTTTTGTTTTGCACGTTACACGCGTTCCTCCTGCTTGGCCGGCTGGAAGCTTTGAGCCTTCAAAGCTTCAGCGCATCGTTTATGAAGAGTATACACCGAATATAGCATGAACTCCATGTCATATCCTAATTATTCCATCTGCTATAAGCCTTGATTTTCGACCAATACCAACTATAATGATCGTATATCTAGGTTTAAATTCGGATTATTTTTCCCGAAATTCGGAATTATTAATCAACAACGAGGAGAAGGGAGGGAAAAAGCGGCGTCAGAAGCGGTATTCAAAGGTTTTTTAGGCTTGCTTTTTTCTCAATACCGACTATAATGATCGTATATATCAAGTTTCGAAATTTGGTTTATTAATTCCGTAATTCGGAATTTAAAGAGTTGATTATGACGACATGCAAGGTTTTCTTGGATTGTGCTTGACACTATGTTCGTATAGGAGAACGTGAGATGAAGAAGAATCAGGCCAAGCTGCAGGTTCAGAACCTGGAAGTTCGTTACTCGACGAAGGAGCATAGCACGCTCGCCCTGGACAAAGTGAACCTGTCGATCCGGGAAGGCGAGTTTGTCTCGGTGGTCGGTCCAAGCGGGTGCGGGAAATCTACGCTGCTCAAGGTGGCGGCTGGACTGCTGAAGCCGGCGGGCGGACAAGCGATGCTGGACGGCAAGGAGATCGACGGAGTGACCGGCCGGGTAGGCATGGTGTTCCAGAACGACGCCCTGCTGCCATGGAAGACCGTGTATGACAACGTTCGGCTGCCGCTTGAGATTCAAGGCATCTCCCGCGACCGGCAGGGGGAGGAAGTGCGCCGGCTGCTCCGCATGGTGGGGCTCGCCGAGTTTGAGCGGTATTTTCCGAGGCAGTTGTCCGGCGGCATGAGGAAGCGGGTGGCGCTGGCCCGGACGTTTGCTTACGACCCTGAGCTGTATCTGATGGACGAGCCGTTCGGCCCGCTGGATGCTCAGACGAGGGTGACCATCGGCAAGGAGTTTCTCAAGATGTGGGAGCAGGTGGGGAAAAGCGTGCTGTTCATCACCCATGACATCGAGGAGGCCATCGCGCTGTCGGACCGGGTGGTCGTGATGACGAGCCGGCCGGGACGGATCAAGGCGGAATTCGAAGTGAACCTGGAGCGCCCGCGCCCATTTTATGACATCCGCTTCGACGCCAGGTTCAAGGAGCTTCAGAAGGAAATTTGGCATTGTATGGCTGAGGAAACGTAGAGAGGGGGGAGCCTGCCATGTCGGGTACAGAGGAATACGGCAAGGTGAAGGTGTGGTCAGGAAGAATTGCGCTCGGCGTCCTTCTCCTGGGTTTGTGGGAGCTGCTGTCGGGGAGAGCCTTCAACGCCTTCTGGTTGAGCAAGCCTTCCCTGATCCTGGAGCGCATCGTAGAGATGACGCAGAAGGGAACCTTATGGTTCCACTTGAGCGTCACGCTGCAGGAAGCAGTGTTCGGCCTGATCATCGGGATGGTCGGAGGGACGCTGCTGGGTATTGTTCTGGCATATAGCGGGATTTTCGAGCGGTGGATTTATCCGTATATCATGGCGCTGTACAGCTTGCCGAGGGTGTCGCTGGCCCCGCTGTTTATCGTGTGGTTCGGGATCGGCATGTCCTCCAAAATTTTGATGGTGGTGGCGATGGTCATCTTCGTGGCCTTCTACAACGCCTTCGAGGGCATCCGCAACATCGACAAGGATCTGCTTGATATGATGAAGACTTACAAGGCCGGCAAGCTGCAAAAGCTGACCTGGGTGATCCTGCCCTCCATCACGGTCTGGATTCTGACCAGCCTTCGGCTGAATATCGGCATGGCGCTGATCGGTTCGGTCATCGCGGAGCTGGTCGGCGCGAACCGGGGCTTGGGCTACTATATTACGTATTCCTCCGGCATGCTGGATACGACGGGTATTTTCACGGGACTGTTTCTGATCATGCTGATCGCGGTTGTCCTGGAGCAAGTGGTCATCCAGCTGGAGCGGAGATTATTGAAATACCGGTAAAGGAGCATTTGTTTTTATCCAACTAATTCAAGGGAGAGTTGCTACTTATGAAAAGCTTAACTTCTGTATCTGCGCTGCTGCTTGGCTTGTCTCTGATGTTCGTATCGGCCTGCGGCAATTCCCCGGCGGGGAATCCCCAGTCTTCCGGCGCGCCCTCCGAGTCGAAGCCGGCACCGGCGGCGGCTTCGCCGACCACCATCAAGGTAGGACTCGTCTGCGGAGGCATGACGCCGCTGCTGACCCAGATCGGGATCAACGACGGCTCCTTCGAGAAGGCCGGTCTGAAGATCGAGAAGACCTGCTTCAACGCCGGCGCCGATGCGGTGCAGGCGCTGGTCGGCGGCAGCATCGACATCAACCTGGGCTCCTATGAGCATGTGCTCAGACAGCAGAAGAACGGTCTGGATGTCAAGGTATACGGCGAGATTTACAACGGCGTAGGCTATGCGCTGGTGGTGAAGAAGGAAGCCCCTTACCAGAAGCTGTCCGACCTGAAGAAAACGACGCTGGCTGTCACCAAGGTAGGAAGCCTGTCCGACACCGGCCTGCGCGCAGGTCTGGAGAAGGATGGGGTCAGTGCGGAGAAGGACGTTCAGATCATCAACGGCGGCAGCGGCGCCACGATGCTGGCGGCTATCGAAAGCGGCAAGGCCGCAGGCGGCATGGTGTCCGAGCCGACGACCGCACAGATGCTGGCCTCCGGCAACTATCGCATCCTGTATGATCCTCCTTTCGAATATGCCGGAATTGTCATCATGGCCAAATCCGAGTGGGCCGCAGGGCATAAGGATGCGATGAAGGCCTTCCTGAAGGTCAATCACGACGTCAACGAGCGCGCGCAAAAAGACCCGCAAAGCGCTGTGGAGCCTATGCTCAAGGAATTTGACAAAATTCCTCAGGATATTTTGCTGACTGCGATCAAAAACCAGCTGCCTAAGGTCCCGGCCGGTCTGAAGATCACGAAGGCCGCTGCGGACATGGTCGTCAGCACCCAGCTCGAGCTAGGAGCGATCAGCAAGGAAATTCCGTTTGACAAAACTGTCGATCTGACCTTGCTTCCTTAATCCCAGAAACGGAGGATTCAGCTATGGCAAAGGATTTGCGAACGTATCTCCAGGAGCTCGTACACCGCTACCCGGAGAGTCTGAAGGTCGTGGACCAGCAGGTTGACCCGAGATTCGGGATCACGGCCTATGCGTCCAGGCTTGCCCAGGAGGGCCAATATCCGGGGCTGCTCTTCACCCAGGTGCAGGGCTCCGAGCTGTCTTGCATCTCGAACCTGCTTACGTCCTACGAACGCATCGCACTGTATCTCGGCTGCGAGGTGCAGGAGATTCCTAGGGTATACGGGGAGAAGCTGCAGGCTCCGATCGAGCCAGTCGAGGTGGGGCGCGCTCAGGCTCAGGTCAAGGAGATCGTCATCGAAGAGGAAGACGTGGACTTGTCTAAGCTCCCGATTCCCGTGCACAATGAATTGGACGGCGGACCATACCTGTCCGCGGGCGTAATGGTAATCCGCGACCCTGACTCCGGCGAGATCAATGCAGGCATTTACCGGCATCAGATCTTCGGTCCGAAGGAAATGGGCGTATGGTTCTTGGGCGCCCATCACGGCGGCCTCATCTACAAGAAGTACAAAAAACAGGGGAAGCCAGCTCCTGTTGCGATTGTGCTCGGTCATCATCCGGGCTTCGTCATGGGCGCCGTCTCTCGCATCCAGGGGATCGGCGGCGAGTATGCGGCGGCCGGAGCTCTGATGGGCGAGGCGCTGGAGCTGGTCCGCGCGGAGACTTCGGATCTGCTCGTGCCTGCTCAGGCAGAGATCATCCTCGAAGGGGAGATTTTACCGGATTATGATCAAGCGGAGGGCCCATTCGGAGAATGGCCGGGCCATTACTTGGGCGGAGGCTCAGTGCCGACCATCCGGATTACCCGGATCACGCACCGGCGCCATGCGATCTTCCAGGACATCGTGGCGTCTAGCCGGGAGCATCTGGTCGTGGGGGGCGTTCCTCGCTCCGGCAGCATCTACCAGACGGTGAAGGAAGTCGTGCCGAGCCTCAAAACCGTCCATGTGCCATATTACAGCCGCATGCACTGTTATCTGTCCCTGCATAAGGAAAGGGAGGCCGATGTAAAGAAGGCGGCCTTCGCAGCCTTGAACACGGAGCAGGAAAACCTCCGGCATATCGTAGTGGTGGACGATGATATCAACGTGTTCGACGGCCAGGAGGTAGCCTGGGCGATCGGTACTCGCTTTGACGCAGAGCGCGACCTGCTCGTCATCCCTAGATGGAACGGGCCCGGCGGCTTGCTCCCGACGAACTGGGAGTATCATGCTGACGGCAAGCATACGCCGCGGATGTCCAGCGCCGTCATCGTGGATGCCACCAAGCCCGCGCCGCCAATCGAGTTTCCGCCCAGGGCGGTCGTACCTGTCCAGCATGTTGGACTTGCCCGGCTGGAGGCACTGCGTGCGCTGACGGAGGAAGAGAAGCAGAAGTGGTTCTGAGGCTGTCATCGATCCGATAAGTCCCCCCGAGTTGTGGTCCGCTGCCGGAAGGGAAGTGCCCCTTCCGGCCCTGGCCAGCTTGGGGCTCGTTTGTTTACAATGTGATCGAGCAATTATAGAAATAGAAAGGGGATGTTGATATTCGATATGTGGACATGTCCCCGCTCGGGGATAGCGCCCTTGTCGTAAAGCTCGGAGAGCAGATCGATCCGGCTACGCACCGGAAAGTGCGCTTACTGTCTGAGCACTTGACGCAGCATCCGCTGCCCGGGATGGTGGAATACATTCCGGCGTTTACGTCGGTCACCGTCTTCTACGATCCGGTCGTGATTTTCGGGCGGGAAAGACAGGAGGCGCGGAGCGGCGAGCTGCGGCATCCCTATGATATCGTGGAAGGCCTGCTGGCAGAAAGACTAGAGCATCTGGAGGAAGGGTCGGTGGCGGAGCCCCGGGTGGTCGAGATTCCCGTCTGCTACGGCGGCGAATTCGGACCCGATCTGGACCATGTCGCCGAGATCAACGGATTAAGCACGGATGAGGTGATTCGGATTCATTCGGGCGGACAATACCTGGTGTACATGCTCGGCTTCGCTCCGGGCTTTCCGTATCTGGGAGGCATGGACGCCAGGATTGCGGCGCCGCGCCAGTCGACGCCCCGTCTCGCCATCCCGCCGGGGACAGTCGGGATTGCCGGGGAACAGACCGGGATCTACCCGATCGGGACGCCGGGCGGTTGGCAATTGATCGGCCGTACGCCGCTGGCTTTATTTCTGCCGGATAAGCAGCCTCCGACCTT
This sequence comes from Paenibacillus filicis, assembly GCF_038070315.1. Classification (NCBI taxonomy): domain Bacteria; kingdom Bacillati; phylum Bacillota; class Bacilli; order Caryophanales; family Paenibacillaceae; genus Paenibacillus; species Paenibacillus filicis. The sequence goes on from NZ_JBBPCC010000010.1 coordinate 188,558, forward strand.
GCTCGAAGCGGGTAATATCATCCGATTTTACCCGATTACCCGCAAGGCGTATGACCAGTGGAGGGAATGAAACGGATGACGATACAGGTGCATAAACCAGGCCTGCTGTCCACGCTGCAGGACTTGGGCCGTTACGGCTACCAGCAATACGGCGTAATCGTAAGCGGAGCTATGGACAGCTTCGCGCACAAGGCCGCCAATCTGCTCGTCGGCAACGGAGAGCGTGAAGCGACGATCGAGATGACACTGATCGGCCCCGTGCTGCAATTTGCGGAGGAGGCGCTGATCGCGATCTGCGGCTCGGATCTGTCCCCGCGTATCGACGGAGAGACAGTGCCTCTGTGGAGGCCGGTGTATATCCGGGCGGGAGCGACGCTTGCCTTCGGCTCCTCGCGCGAGGGCTGTCGCTGCTACCTGGCTGTATCCGGGGGATTCGATGTGCTGCAGCGGATGAACAGCTACTCAACGTATCTGCGCGCAGGCCTCGGCGGCTTCGAGGGCCGGGCGCTGAAGGAGGGGGACCATCTGCCCCTCAAGCCGGTGACGGCGCTGGGGATGAGTCTGCTGGAGCGGCTGCGCGCCGAGGCCGGAGAGGCGGGCTTCGCCTCCGCTTCGTGGCGGTTGTCTTATGAGCTGATGCCGGCCTATGCAGCGCAGCCTGAGCTTCGCGTCATTCCCGGCGCCCAGTACGCTTTATTCCAGGATGAGAGCCTGGAGGCTTTGTTCTCGGAGGAGTTTCGGGTGCAGCCGCAGTCGGACCGGATGGGCTATCGGCTCTCGGGACCGCCGCTTCAGATGAAGGAACGGCTGGAGATGCTGTCGGAGCCGGTCACCTTCGGCACGGTCCAGGTGCCGCCGGACGGCAATCCGATCATCCTGATGGCCGATCGGCAAACGACCGGCGGGTATCCGAAGGTCGCTCAGGTCATCACGGCGGATTTGCCGGTGTTGGCTCAGGTCCAGATCGGCCGTCCCGTGCGCTTCAGGCTGGTGGATCTGCACGAGGCGCAGGAAGCGCTGCTGGAGATGGAGCTGCATGTAAGCTTTTTGCGAAGGAGCATTCATTTGCACTTCATATAGGGGGTATCGGTGATGAAAGTTGTGGATCTGAATTGTGATATGGGAGAAAGCTTCGGCGCGTACCGGCTCGGCCGGGACGCCGAGATCCTGCCTTATGTGACCTCGGTTAATATCGCCTGCGGCTTTCATGCGGGGGATGCCGGGACGATGCGGACGACGGTCAAGCTGGCGCTGGAGCAGGCTGTGGGCATCGGAGCCCATCCGGGGCTGCAGGATCTGATCGGCTTCGGCCGCCGAAGGATGGATATCTCGCCGCAGGAGGCGTATGACCTTGTCGTGTACCAGATCGGCGCCTTGTGGGGCTTCGTCCGCTCCGAAGGCGGAGCGATGCAGCATGTGAAGGCACATGGCGAGCTGTACAATATGGCGGCCGTGAACCCGGGGCTTGCCGAAGCGGTGGCGGAGGCGGTCTACAAGGTCGACCCTGGGCTAATCTTGCTCGGGCTTGCGGGCAGCGAGCTGATCCGGGCGGGGGAGAGGATCGGGCTTCGCACGGCGAGCGAGGTGTTTTCGGACCGCACGTATCAGTCCAGCGGCTCCCTGACCCCGAGAAGGCAGCCAGACGCCCTGATCACCGACGACGGAGAAGCCGTCCGGCAGGTGATCCGCATGGTGCAGGAGGGCAAGGTACACTCCAGGCAGGGGACCGATGTCGGCATCCAGGCCGATACCGTCTGCATTCACGGCGACGGCGCCCATGCGCTCGAATTCGCCCGCACCATTCATGAAGCTCTGCAGCAAGCCGGCATTGCCGTACAGTCTATCGGCCGCACGTTATCGGCCAATCCTGAAGAACGATAGGAGCGTTGACAGATGAAGCCATTGCAAATCTCCGCCGATGTTCTGGTTATCGGCTCCGGCGCAGCCGGGATGATGGCTGCGCGAGCGGCTGCGGATGAAGGCGCCCGCGTGGTCCTCGCTGACAAAAGCCTCGTCGGGCGCGGAGGCGCGACGATTCTGGCGCAGATGACGGTTGCGGTCGCGCTGGGGGACGCCGAAGAGGACCATCCGGATCTTCATTTCGAGGATACGATGAAGGGAAGCCGGGGGATGGCCGATCCGGACATCGTCCGCGCGATCGTAGACCGGGGGCCAGAGCTCATCCTGGAGACCGAGCGCTACGGGGTGAAATGGGCACGTACGCCGGACGGCAAGCACGCCCAGGTGGTCGCGCCCGGGCACTCGCGCCAGCGCTGCGTGTATGTGGATATTTTGAATACAGGCGGGGCCACCTCCGCTGGTCTGCGCAAAGCGATCTGGAAGGACGAGGCGATCCAGCGGCTGAAGAACGTGATGATCACGAAGCTGGTCGTAACGGACGGCGTGATCGTCGGCGCCATTGGCTTCGCGATGGAGCAGTTCCGCCCGGTCGTGATTGAGGCCCGGGCCGTGATCCTGGCTACCGGCGGACTGACTGAGCTCTACGAGCGCAGCAGCGCCTCGGCCAATATGACCGGAGATGGGTTTATGCTGGCGGCGGAGGCGGGAGCGGAGCTGCGGGATCTGGAGATGGTCCAGTTTTTCCCGATCGCCCATCTGTATCCCCCGCTCGTCGGGATCGACCCGATCATGTGGGACCCGTTCCGCTACAAGCTGGGCGGGCGGCTGCTGAATGGCCACCTGGAGGAATTTATGGACCGGTACAACCAGGAAGTCTCCGGGCAGTACACGGCGGCTAGAGACCAGACGACCTTCGCCATCTTCAAGGAGGTGGAGGCGGGACGAGGGACACCTCACGGCGGCGCTTATCTCGACTTCCGTATGGTGCCGGAGGAGAAGCTGAAGGAAGCGTTCGGCCCGGTCATCGGCATCCTTCAGAGCCAAGGGGTCGATTTGACCCGGGATATGGTGGAAGTCGCGCCGATGGCTCACTTTACGATGGGCGGCATCCGGGTCAACACGCGGATGGAGACGACCGTCCCAGGCCTATTCGCCTGCGGCGAGCTGATCTACGGCATGCACGGGGCGAACCGCTTGTCCGGCAACGCGATCACGGAAGCTCTCGTCACCGGACGCATTGCGGCGGAAGCCGCGTCCGGAATCGAGCGCAGCGCAGTCCCAGACGGCCTGCTGGCCGCTGAGCTGGAGCAGGAGCTGGAGCGGCTGGAGCGGCTGTGGCATCCGCGCGAGGTGGACCAGGATGAGGCTTCTATGCTGGCGGTGAAGCATGAGCTGAGGAAGCTGATGTGGGAAGGGGCCGGGCCGCTGCGCACGGAGGGCAGCCTGAACCGCGCCGCAGAGCGGCTGGTGGAGCTCAGTAGCCGGGCCGAGGGGATCGCCTTGGCCAAGCAGGCGTACTATGCGCTCGCGCTGGTGGAGAAGCTGGAGGTGCAGCATATGCTCAAGCTGGGAGAGGCGATCATCCTCGGAGCGCAAGCCAGACGGGAGTCGCGGGGGGCACATGTGCGTCTGGATTACGAGCAAGCTTATGAGACCCCGGTGAGCACGAGGTTTAAGCTGGGTTCAGGCCGCCTGTGGGCGATGGACGAGTTGCCATTGACTGCATCTACATCATCCGGGGAAGGGGATCATGAACCATGTCGAACGTAACCTTGCATATCGTCCGCGGTGATGAGCAGACGGGAAGAACCGTCGAGGATTACCAGGTGCCTTACCGGGAGGGTATGAGTCTGCTGGATGCCGTGATCTGGCTTCGGGAGCATCAGGACCCTGCATTGGCCATCCGGTACTCCTGCCGCTCAGCCAATGCCTGCAAGGAGTGCATGGCTGTCGTCGATGGCAAGCCCGGCTATCTATGCAGCCTTCGGGCCGTGCCGGACTCGGAGGTACGCCTAGAGCCCCTGCCGAGCCTGCCCTGGATCAAGGACCTGGCTACTGCCTTGGAATAAATGAAGTTCCCGCGCCCATATCAAGCGCCGGGAATATGCAAGCGATCATCGCAAAGGGGTGCTGACGATGGAAAAAGCCTTAACGATCGCCATGTCGGAAAGCGATCGCACTCAGAAGATCATGTCGGGACAGGAGAAGCTGCCGTCCTTCAAGCTGGAGCCTCAGCAGGCGACGGTGGAGGAGATTTTCGTCAAGCAAATTTCCGAAGCTGCGTACGACGTGGCCGAGCTGTCGCTGTCCTCCTATCTTATCGCGCTGGGCCGGGGGGAGCGGCGTTTGACGGCGATCCCGGTGTTTCTATCCCGGTCCTTCCGTCACAATGCGATCTATGTCAGAGCGGATAGTCCATGGACGCATCCTTCCGAGCTGAAAGGCCGCCGCTTCGGATTTCCGGAATACCAGATGACGGCGGCTGTCTGGGTGCGCGGTTTTTTCCGGCATGAATGGGGTGTGGCCGGCGAGGATATGACCTGGTTCACCTACCGGGATGAGCGGGTGCCCATCCCGACGCCCGCACACCGGGGCTCCGGCGACGATATCTTCGAAGCGCTGCTGCAAGGGGAAGTGGATGCGATCATGACGGCCCGTCGTCCTCCGTCCGCTTACTTTCCCGCTTCGGGAGAAGGGGGCCGGATTCGCCGGCTGATCCCCGACGTCTGGGGGGCGGAGCGGGAGTATTACCGCCGTACCGGTATTTTCCCAATTATGCATCTGGTTTCGTTAAAGGAAGAAACGGTCCAGGAGCATCCCAAGCTTCCACTGCAGCTCTACAAACAGATGCTGCAGCGGAAGGACGAAGGGATCGCCCAACTGCTGGAGACGATCAAAAATCAAACCTCCGCCCCCTGGGTGTGGGAGTCTGCTGAACAAAGCGCCAAGCTGATGAACGGCGATATGTGGCCGTACGGCATGAAGGCCAACTGGTCTCAGATCGAATTGTTCATGTCTTACCTGCAGGAGGACGGCCTGCTGGACCGCGGGCTAACCCCGGAGCAGATCTTCCACCCGTCCGTGCTGCATACGTAAGACCTGGCGTGTGAGGGCTGGCGAAGGAATCGGATCATCTCCAGCCTGTGCCGCTGGAGGAGATTAACGAAGGGGATGGAACTTATGCCTACAACCAACCATGACGAGCCGTTTCTCTGGACGCCGGAGGAACCGCAGCATCACCCGGACAGTCCGCTGTCCCGAGCCTTCGCCCAGCCGCTGATGCTGGGCTTGTTCCTGCCGCTGCAGACTGGAGGCTGGTCCCAATCCACGCTGCCCCGTAGCACGGACTGGACGTTCGATTACAATGCCAGGCTGACTCAGCAGGCTGAGGCGCTGGGGTTCGACGTGGCCTTTGGACTGTCCCAATGGCTGCCCAAGGGCGGCTTTGGCGGGGAAACCCGCTACCGTGAAAATTTTCTCGATCCGTTCGTATCCACGACGGCGCTGGCCGCTGTGACGAGCCGTATTTTGCTGCTGGGCACGATTCACATCCTGTACGGCCCATGGCATCCAATGCATCTGGCGCGTTTCCTCGCCACGGCCGATCATATCTCGCAGGGGCGGTTCGGAGCGAACATTGTGACCGGGTATGCGGACAACGAGCCCCGGATGTTCGGGTCGACCCGCGCCGCTCATGACAAGCGTTACGTGCAATCAGCCGAATTCATCCGCATCTGCAACGCCCTTTGGGCCGGTCATGACAATCTGACCTACCAGGGGGAGTTTTATTCGCTGGAGCAGGCTTATGTGTCGCCGCGTCCGCGCTACGGCCGCCCGGTGCTGGCCTCTGCTTCGGGATCGCCCGCCGGGTTTGACTATGCCGGTCGGTACTCGGATATTGTATTCATCTCCAGTCCGGCCGGGGAGAAGCTGGCCGAGGCGCTTCCCAAGCTGCCTGCGCATGTGGCGGCTGTCAAGCAAGCGGCAGCCTCCCACGGCAGGCAGGTGCGCGTCATTATCAATCCGACGATCATCGTGCGTCCGACCCGCGAAGAGGCCTTCGCCTACTATCAGGCGATCATGGATCATGCGGACATCGAAGCGATCCGCAGCTTCTCCGCCCGCCACGCCGCCGGCGACAGCCAGTCCTGGCTTGAGCACTCGGCCAGAGGCCGTGCCGTCGGAGGGCATCTGCACATCGTCGGCTCGCCGGAAGATGTGACGGAGCAGCTGAAGCAGCTGCATGCGACCGGCGTGGACGGCATCCAGATCACGTTCTACGATTATGAGCCGGAGCTTGCGTACTTCGGCGAGAGCGTTATTCCTTTGCTGGAGCAGGCTGGGCTGAGAAGGCCAGTGCTTCCTTTGTAGCGCTTGCTGTGTGGCAGGACACAGTTCTGAGACGAAAACCTCTGCATCCGCAAGAAAAGGACCTCGGCTTTCCGCTTTTAGACGGGGTCGGGGTCCTTCAAGTTGGCATGATTTGGGCTAATGAGCAGCAAACGAATTTAAGGGCTCGGCCGCCTGATTATAGGTTGCTTATTTGGGCTTCGCTAGCTCGCGTATTTCTCGCTCGGTTAGCCCGGAGGCTTTGGCGATGACGGATATTTCCACGCCAAGGCTCAAAAGCTCGGAAGCCATTTGTAGGGCTTTCTTCAGCTCACCTAGCTCTATACCGCGTTCTAGACCCCGAGCCTCCCCTTCGGCTAGAGCTCCCTCAATCATGGAAGCTTCATCGTGCAGATACTTCTGCCGATCTTCGTACAATCGGCGGGCTTCCTCATCCTGACTGAGAAACTCCAAGGTATCCATAGCTTTTTTTAAGACAGGCTCGTTCATCGTCAGCACCTCCCAGTTCGATTTATCGACACCCTTCAGAAAGAGGAGCCAGTTTACTAAACCGCCGCTTTGAACCGGAACAGCGTGGTGATCCAATTTGGGAAGCTCCAGAACATGTAGCTCTAAATCATCGACGAGCGGAATGCCGCTGCGATCTTCTCGTAAATGAAACACGCTGTGGTATTGATCGTTCGGGAGGATGGAATAATTCAGAATATGGATGGCCACACATTTTTTCAGAGTTTTATAGGACTGGCCCTCTTGCAACCGTCCGCTGTAAAGCTTACTCCAATAAAACAGCGTTCGTTTCTCTGTATCGTACTTATTGAATAATTGCATCTCTACATGGATCAGTTCGCCTTCCGAGGTTTTGCCTCGGATATCCAAAATCGAATGTCTGTCTCCGTTCCCTATCCATTATATCACGAGGCTGATTCTTTAGACACTTGGGGAGCAGGTCAGTCGCCCCTGGCACCGCGCTTCACGCTCCGCTCGTGATACTCCTATTGAAAAAGTGGCATCCTACCAGTATGATGGATTTCAGACAACATAGGAGAGATGCAGGCGGGAGGAGAAGGGTATGACAAGCAAGAAAGGGAGAGCGGGCAACACGGCGGTGATTTCACTGATCGCGATGTTTGCGGGATTCGTGCTGACGATTCCGTGGGCGTCGAGCATTCCGTGGGTGCGGTTTTTGCAGAGCGGCTTCGAGGCGGGGCTGGTCGGGGGCTTAGCCGACTGGTTCGCGGTGACGGCGTTATTCCGGCATCCGCTGGGCATCCCGATCCCACATACGGCGCTGCTACCGAAAAACCGGGAGCGGGTCACCGAGGCGCTGGTCAACACCGTACAGAACGAGCTGCTGAGCAAGGAGAGCCTGACCGCCAAGCTGGAGACGCTGCAGATCGGAGAGCGCTTGCTGGAGCTGCTGGAGCGGCAGCTGGGCACGGAGCAGGCCAAGACGGCACTGATCCGGCTGATCGAGACTGTGCTGGAGCATATACCATGGGATGAGGCGGCGAAGCTCGCCGACCGGGAGATCAAGCGGTACGCCGCAGAGCTCGACGTATCTGCGCTCCTGCAGGCTGGGATCGGGCAAGCGGTCGCACGCGGGTATGACGAGAAGGCCCTGAACGGACTGCTGGATCTGGTCTACGATCTGGTCAGCCGTAACGATACACGCAACCGGCTGGGCGCACTGGCGATGAATGCCGTCTCGCAGATGAATACGGGGGGCTTCATGTCCTTTGCGCTGAATGCCTTCGCCGGCTTCGTGAACGAAGAGAAGCTGGGCAGCATGATTCAGGAGCAGCTGCTGCGCGAGGTTATCCGGCTGAAGCAGGAGCAGGACGGCAACCGCCGCTGGGTGCTAGCCGAGCTGCGCAAGGCTCTGCAGTCCTTCGGCCAGACCGGGGAGCAGCGTGAAGGGCTGGAGGCATGGAAGATCAGCCTGCTCGAGGGCCTGGACCTGACGGATCGGGCGGCTCACGTGCTGGAGGGCATCCGGGAGCGGCTGACGGCGTTTATCCGAGAAGAACGGTTCGCGGATGAGCACCTGGTTCCTTACCTGACGCGTGCTCTGCATAAGCTGAGGTCGGATGAGACGGCGATGGCTAACATCGAGACGTTTATCCGCCAGGGGCTGACCCGCTGGATCTCGGATAACCATCATCTGATCGGCAAGCTCATCCACGAGAACGTCGACAAGTTCGACAACGCGACCCTGATCTCCCTGATGGAGGATAAGGTCGGCAAGGACCTGCAGTGGATTCGGGTGAATGGGGCGATCTGTGGATTTTTGATCGGTCTCGTCTTATTCGGGGTTCGAGCCTTGTTCTAAGGCGTGTTATACTGGAGGTAAACCGGAAGCAGGAGAAAGGGCGGTGTTCGAGGTGAACCACATCGTGCAAGAGCAATGCGACGATACCTGTGAGGGGACGCATCCGCTATCGGAGCTGAAACGCAACCTGATCGGGGAGTCCACGGCGGCGGGACTGGCCGATATCTTCAAGGCGCTGGGAGACCCGACGCGGGTCAAGATCATCCACACGCTGCTTCAGCAGGAGCTGTGTGTGCATGACATCACCCAGGTGCTTGATATGGGGCAATCGGCGGTATCCCACCAGCTCCGCTATCTGCGCAACCTGCGGATCGTGAAGCGCCGCAAGGAAGGCAAGACCGTCTATTATTCGCTGGATGACGAACATATCGAGCAGATTTTCGTTCAGATGCTTCAACATATGAAGCATGCATAAGGTTTAGGCCCGTCTGGGATTCCAGGCGGGCTTTTTGCTGCTTCCGTCCTGGGTCCGAAGAAAAATACCCCTCGATCGAAGAAATGAACACCTGCCGGAGTGAGAGGACCCTTCGCTATAATCAAGGTATCAAGACGCAAGACAATCCGCTGGAGGCAGGAGGAGAGCAGGTTGAACATCTCAATAGGGGGCTATTCGTTCAACAATCTGTATTTGGAAGGCAAGATGGATGTGTTCGGTTATCTGGAAACGGTCAAGTATCGGTACCGGATGGATGTGGTTGATCTCTGGAACGGCTTCTTCATCGACCGGAGCGCTACGCCGATCATGACGCTGGCCGACGAAAGCTATATCCGCAAAATCCGCGAGGCGCTTGACGAGAAAGAGATGAAGGTCGTCAACTTCGCGATCGACGGGGCGCATATCTGGGACCCGGACCCGGACATGAGACAGAAGCTGTACGAGAATGCGCAGCTGCATCTGCGCGCCGCCGAGATTCTCGGGGCACAGACCGTCAGGCTGGACACCGGCGGCAACTACAAGGAAGCCGAGCCGCTGAACGACGAGCAGTTCGAATGTATCGTGACCCGGTACCGGGAGTATGCCCAGCGCGCGGCGGATTACGGCTACAAGATCGGTCCGGAGAATCACATGGGCGCCTCGCTGCTGCCCAAGGAGATGAAGCGTTTGGCGGAAGCCATCGATCACCCGGCTTACGGCATCCTGCTCCACATGAACCGCTGGCGTGCTGATCAGGAGGAAGGGGACTCGATCGTCGCGCCATGGACGATTCACACCCATTTTGACGCGGGCACCGCGTCCGCACCGGATGCTGTGGAACAGATTCAGATGCTGGAAGCGGCCGGATATGACGGTTACTGGGGCATCGAGTATAACGCTCCGGGGAACCAGTACCTGGAGATGGAGCTGCTGATCGGCAAGGTCAAGAAACTGCTCTCGGATGTTCAAGCTGCGAAATAACGAGGCATTTACCCGACGAAGGAGGCAACACGAGCTATGAGTAACCAAGAGAAAGCCCCTGTGCGCATCGGCATCATCGGGGTCGGACAGATCGGCAAGATGCACCTGGACCGCTACCGGGAGATTCCTGGCGCGCAGGTCGTAGCGGCCTGCGATGTGAACGGAGCGGAGGCGGCGCGCGTGGGGGAGCTGTACGGCATCCCGCACACGTACACGGACTTCCGCCAGCTGTTGGAGCGGGACGATATCGACGCGGTCGATGTGTGCCTGCATAATAACTTTCACGCTCCAGTGACGATCGAGGCGCTCCGCGCAGGCAAGCATGTCTACTGCGAGAAGCCGATTGCCGGCTCGTATGCAGATGGCAAGGCGATGCTGGAAGCGGCGGAGGAGACCGGACGGCTGCTGCACATCCAGCTCAGCACGCTGTATCGCAAGGAGACGAAGGCGGCCAAGACGCTGATCGACGGAGGCAAGTTAGGCAAGCTGTACCATGCTCGCTCCACCGGCTTCCGCCGCCGCCATCGTCCTTATGTCGACGGGTACGGCACTCCGTACTTCACCCGTAAGGAGACCGCCGCCGGCGGCGCGCTGCTCGACATGGGCGTCTATCATATTGCCCAGATGCTGTACCTGCTGGACAATCCGCAGGTGAAGCGCATCTCCGGCAAGGTGTACCAGGAGATCGAGATGCTGGCGGAGCGCCGCGAGCTGAGCGGTTTCAACGTGGAGGAGCTGGGACTTGGATTCATCAAGTTTGCCGGCGGGCTGACGCTGGACCTGATCGAAGCTTGGGCGGTGCATAGCGGCAGCTTCGAGGGCGGCTCGGTCTTCGGCTCGCTGGGCGGTGTCCGACTGCCGGCTGAGGGGCCGGGGGGCCAGAAGCAGCCGTTTAGCTTCCACCGGACCGAATCCGACATGGATTTGGATAGCACCCTCGATCTCGACCTGATGGATCTGCGCTGGCACCGCATCCGGGAGAACGAGGATGCGTACGACTCGTCGCAGCATCACTGGATCGCCGCGCTGCAGGGCCGAGTGCCGCTGCTGGCGACCGCAGAGATCGCTCTGCAGACCATGCTGATCAGCGAGGGCATTTACCTGTCCGACGCCCAGGACCGCGAAGTTACGGCCGACGAGGTGGCGGCGCTGTCCGTCTCCCAGGCCGTTACGGTCTAAACCTGCAAAGGAGTTTTGCCTCATGGCTTCAACGTCCGAAATCTTGGAGCAGCACAGCGGGGTTCGTTCGGCCGGCACGATCAAGGGGTTCCACTTCTTCGTCTACGGCGCGATTGCCGTCTACAGCACGTACTTTCCACTGTATCTGCAATCGATTGGGATGTCCAAGATTCAGATCGGCGCTCTGCTGGCCGGCGGCCCGTTTATCTCCATTTTGGCCAATCCGTTCTGGGGCTACTGGAGTGACCGGCTCCGCAACTTGAAGCGGATGCTGCTCTTCATGCTGATCGGCAATCTGATTGTCATGCAGGCGGTGTTCCAGCTCGGCAGTATCCCGTTCATCTACGGGGCGATGCTTCTGTTCTTTTTCTTCCAGATGCCGCTCTTCTCCCAGACCAACGCGCTGATTCTGAACAGCATCGAGGGGACGAAGCAGAAGTTCGGGGCCTTCCGCATGTGGGGCTCCCTCGGGTGGGCGCTGCTGGCGGTCGCTAGCGGACCGGTGGTGACCTGGGTCGGCGTGAATCGGATGTGGCTCGTCTACAGCGTGCTGATGCTGGTGTCCATCGGTTTTGCTCTGGCACTGCCTGGAGGGGAGAGACGCAAGAAGGAAGTATTTTCAAATGCCGGATACGGCAAGATATTTACGAATCGTCCGTTTCTGATCCTTATCATACTCGGGGTGCTGATCTCCGTACCGAATTCCATGAATACGACGTTTGTCACGATTTATATCTCCGAGCTCGGCGGCAAGGAAACGCTGATCGGCTGGTCGGCCTTCCTGTCCTCGATCTTCGAGATTCCGATTTTTCTGCTGCTGGACCGTTACCTCAAGAAAAGCATCGGCAACCTCGTGGCGGGCCTCATTATCGTCAGCGGACTGTTCGTGCTCCGCTGGGTGCTGATGTCCGTCGCGGTTGATCCGTACCAGGTGATCTGGATACAAGGGCTGCACTGCCTCACCTTCGGAGGCTACTACTATATCGGCACGCAGCTGACCGCGATGCTCGTCCCGCCCGACTACCGCTCAAGCGGCCAGGCGGCGTACGCGCTCACCTGGGGAGGACTTTCCGGCATCGTAGCAGGCCTGGCCGGCGGCTGGCTGTTCCAGGAGGCGGGGCCCGTCACGATGTACCGCATCGCAGCAGGTATGGCTTTGCTCGGTATTCTAGGCTTCATAGGCATGTTCCGCATCGTCAATCAAAAGGGAGGCTACTCACATGAAAAAGAAAACGTTAGCCGCTAGCTCGTCCGTCGTTTTGTCCGCCGCTTTGGTACTCAGCGCTTGTGGCGCTACCGATTCGTCCAAGGGAAGCTCGGCCCCCCAGGCAGGGAAGCCGGCTCAAGCCAAGGAGTTCGAGGTGTCGTTCCGCCACACGCAGATCAAGGATAATGCGAAGAATCGAATGGCGATGTTCATGGATGTGCTCAAGGAAGTGGAAGGCAATGTGCCCGGTCTGAAGTTCGTTCCCGAGGGCGTGGACGGCACGGTCAACCGCCAGACAAAGCTGAAGGCCGAGTTCGCCGCAGGCAGCCCTCCCAAGATCTTCGAGGTGTTCGGCGGAAGCGATACGCGGAACTTCGTGAAGACGGGCAACATGCTTGATATTACGCCGATCATCGAGGAGCTGGGGCTCAAGGACAAGCTGATCGACTTCTCCGAATTTACGGTGAATGGCAAGATCTACGGGCTGCCGATGGCCGGCTCGGTTCAGGGCGTGTTCTACAATAAGAAAATCTTCGCCGATCTCGGCGTCGGCGTGCCGAAGACTTGGGACGAATTCCTGGCGATCTGTGAGAAGGCGAAGGCGAAGGGGATCACCCCGCTGACGCTCGGCGCGATCGACGCCTGGAGCCTGAACATGATCCCGAGCACGGTCATGGTGCGGCTGGGCGGACCGGAGGTCGTGCAGGGCTTCGTCACCGGCCAGACGAAGTGGACCGATCCGGAGGTGGTCAAGGGCTTCGAGATGGTCGAGAACCTGATCAAGAAGGGCTACTATACGCAAAATGCGCTCGGGCTGAAATATCCGGAGGCGCAGGCCAAGTTCGCCAGCGGCGAGGCGGCCATGGCCTTCGACGGCAGTTGGGCCAACGCGACCTACGCCGACCCGTCCAAGTCTTCGATCGTGGACAGCCTGGGCTTCTTCAACTTCCCGAACCTTGGCGGCAAGGGAGACAACATGGTGAATGGAGCGTTCTCCAACGGCTTCGGCTTCTCGGCCAAGGTCGACGAGAACGAGAAGAAGGCGATCAAGGAATTTATCAAGGTGTTCTTCAGCGAGAAGTATCAGAAGCGCCAGCTGATCGAGGACGGCTACTTCCCGGCGATCAAGCTGACCGACATGAGCGGCGTGAAGCCGATCATTCAGGAAATCAACAAAAGCATCGACGGCTTGAAGCTGTTCCCGGCCTTCGACTCCATCGTGCAGCCTAAGATCAAGAGCGATCTCGAAGCCGGCATGCAGCAGGTGCTTGGCGGCAAGACCAATATGAAGGCTATGCTGGAGAAGCTGCAGCAGTCTCAGGAGACCGAGAATAAGAAAAGCGCCGAGCAGGCGAAGTAAAGGATTCGCATCCCAGGAAGCGGACGGCAGAGCCGTCAAGCGGCGGCCCCCGCTTCCTGCCATCATTTCCCCATCCGGAGGCGAACGAATGTGACCAAAACCTTAAAAAACCCGGTGGCTTACCTGCTGTTTATCGTACCCACCCTATTGTTTTACGTGATTTTCTACCTGTTTCCGATGTCCACAATTATCCGCTACGGCTTCTCCGAATGGGACGGGCTGACGGAGCCCCGCTACAACGGGCTGGATAACTTCGTCAGAGCGTTCACGGACGAGGAATTTCTGAAGGCGCTGGTCAATAACCTGTGCTTTACCGGTTTTGCCGTCTTCGTGCAGATTCCCGTCATTATCATCTTCGCCATTTTGATCTCGGAAGTTCGCCGGTTTCACGGCTTTTATAAAACGACGTTTTTCCTGCCCAGCATCTTGTCCACGCCCGTCGTCGGAGTGCTCTGGTCGTTCGTCGTCTTCCACCCCGATATCGGACTGCTCAACTATGTGTTCCGTTCGCTCGGCTTGAACAATTGGGCGCATGCCTGGCTGGCCGAGGACAAGTTCGCCCTGCTGTCGATTCTTGTAACCAACGGCTGGCATTGGGTCGGATTTTACGTGGTGCTCGTCCTGGCTGCGATCTACGGCATCTCCAAGGAAATCTATGAAGCCGCCGAGATCGACGGCACAACCCGGATGCAACGGGCGTGGTACATAACGGTACCACTGATCCGTCCGATCGTATCGGTCATTCTGCTTCTGTCCATCGCAGGTTCCTTGAAGACGCTCGATGTCGTCATGGTTATGACCAACGGCGGCCCGGCAGGTCTCACCGAGGTAATGGCCACCTATATGTACAAGGTCGGCTTTCAGTTCTCAGAGGCTGGGTATGCGAACGCACTCGGGATGCTGATCTTCGTATTCACTTTGCTGCTTACACTGATCAGCAACCTGCTTACAAAAAAATTGGAGGATGTGGAGAGCTGATGTCGAATAAAAGAGGAGCGGTACCTGTTCTGATTCACGGCGTCTTGATCATCTACGTGCTCCTGACGTTGTACCCGCTGTTTTGGGCGCTGCAAAACTCGTTCAAGCGGCATGTGGACATTATCTCGTCCCCCTTTGCCCTGATCAAAAATTTTACATTAGTCAATTACGTAGATGCCTGGTACAGTTCCAAGGTAAGCGTCTATTTTGTCAACAGCTTGCTGGTCAGCGCGGTATCCAGCACGGTGACCGTCGTCCTGGCCGCCATGACCGCCTATGCGCTGACACGCATGCCGTTCGGCCGTATGAACAAGGTCGTCACTTCGATCCTGCTGCTCGCGATTATGATTCCCGGCGCGACGCTGCTCGTGCCGCTGTATACCTTTATCCGCAACTTCCAGCAGTACTTCGGGTTTCCGATCTATGATACGTATCTGTCGCTGATTCTGCCGTACATCACCTTCGGACTATCGATGTCGGTCATCGTAATCCGGGCCTTCATGGCCGCACTTCCCCGAGAGCTGGAGGAGGCGGGCGTCATGGACGGGCTGAAGGTGTACGGCGTGTTCTTCCGGGTCGTGCTCCCGCTGTGTATGCCTGCGCTGGTCACGGTATTCATCATTAGCTACCTGGGCAACTGGAATGAGTTCATCATGGCGAACCTGCTGATCTCCAAGGAGCAGCTGCGCACGCTGGCCGTCGGAACGGCCGCCTTCAAGGATATGCTGAACACCAACTACGGAGGCTTGTACGCCGCCGCGATGTACAGCGTCATTCCGGTCATTATCCTGTATATGTTCCTTCAAGATCAGATCATCGAGGGGCTGACCTCCGGCAGTGTGAAGGGGTAGGCCAGACACCAGAGGAGGGGACGAACATGAATCTGAGCATCCGGTTAAAAGTATTTATCGGCTTCGTGACGTTCATCATTCTCCCCATTCTCGTGATCGGCTCGATCGGCTCTTATTTATTCCAGCATGTGCTTCAACAAAAATACGCCGAGCAGTCCCGGCTCGTCGTGACCTCTATTGCCCGCAATATCGCCGCTGTCTTCAAGGAAGCCACCTACTATTCCGATAATTGGATGCTGTCCCCGCCCGTTCAGGATGTGCTGAACATGCCGCCGGGGTCCCGGGACTCGTCCAACATCTCCTTCATCCTGAATCAAACGTTTCTGACTTATGCGCCGCTTGACTCTGTGACGATCTATACCATGGAGGGCGAGGGATTCAGCCGGTCCAAGGTCAATTTCTCACCCGTCCCCTTTAGTCAGCTGAGGGGGCATCCTGTTTTCGCCGATGTACTTGCCGGCAACGGTACAGCCCGCTGGGTTGCTCCTTACGAGGCTCCCGAGCTGACCGGGGCGAATTCGTATTTCACCCAGATAAGGATGGTGAACGATCTGGTTCGTCTGGAGCAGATCGGCTATGTGTACTTGCAGTACCAGTTCCTGGAGCTGGAAAATATATTCGGCTTCTACTCGCGTCAGAGCGGGATTCCTAATCAGTTTCTCCTGGTGGACGGGGACGGACTGATCGTGTACGACAGCATGAAGACATACGGAGGAGCTTCGTTGTCTAGGCTGATCCGCGAGCCGATCGACCTGCGGCAGGACGACAGCGGCCGCAGGGTCGAGTTCGACCGTCATGCGAGTCTGGTGTCCGTGCAGCCGCTGAATATGAGAGACCTCGGGATTACGGACTGGACGCTCGTCTCGGTCGTACCCTGGTCTTATCTGACTAGCGATACCTTCACCATCATCCGTTGGGCCGGGCTGATCACGGCGGGCGTGCTGTTGTCGGTCTTCGTGTTCAATATGATGTTCGTCACGCGGTATACCCGCTTCATCCTGCGCTTCTCCAAGGCAATGAGCAAGGTGGAGCTGGGCGACCTGAGCGTCCGCGTTCACTCCGAGCTGCGAGATGAGACGACAACGCTGACCCGGGGCTTCAACAGCCTCGTCGGCAAGGTCGGCGAGCTGATCGACGAGGTCAAGCTGGAGCAAGCCCGCAAGAACAAGGCCGAGCTGCTGCTGCTTCAGGCACAGATCAAGCCGCATTTCCTGTTCAATACGCTGGAGTCGATCAATGCGCTGGCGATGCAGAATAAGGGTGACAAGGTGAGCCAGCTCGTATACCGGCTCGGTTCGATCCTGCGTATCGGCTTCCAGGAGGGCGAGGAGATCACGCTGGGCATGGAGATCGGTTACCTGCAGAATTACATCGAAATCCAGAAGATCCGCTTTGGCCAGCGCTTCGAATATGCCATCGACATGCCCAAGGAGCTGGAGCGGATTCCCATTCTGAAGTTCACGCTCCAGCCGCTGGTGGAGAACAGCATCCAGCACGGCTTCGATGCGATCGACCATACGGGGATGATCCAGATCCGTGTCGAGGAGCGCGAGCGGGATGTGGCACTGTGGGTCATCGACAACGGCTCCGGTATTCCGCCTGAGGTGCTGCAGCGGCTCAGCTACCGCAAGTCGGAGCCGATACCGGGGCAAAGAACCCCGTCACCCGAGGAGGCGGCCCGGGTTGGCTTGGGTATTCAAAATGTCGCGGACCGGCTGCGCATTCATTACGGGACGCGCTACGGGATGTGGGTCTGCAGCGAACCGGGCCGGGGCACCGTCATTCAATGTATCATCCCAAAACTGACAACAGGTGATGCCTATGTTACTGAGAGCATTGATTGTTGATGATGAGCCGCTGATCGTCGAAAATCTGCAGAATGTTATCCCTTGGAGCGCGTATCAGATCACGGTGGTCGGCACCGCGGATAACGGAGCGGCAGCGCTTGAGCTGACCCAGCAGCTGCAGCCGGACCTGATCCTCTGCGACATCCGAATGCCGCGGATGGATGGTCTGACCTTCCTCGAGCAGCTTCACTGTCTCGGGATGGACTGCAGCGTCATCATGCTGACGGGCTTTCAAGAATTCGACTACGCCCGTCGTGCCGTCAAGTTCGGGGCGAAGGATTTCGTGCTGAAGCCGATCAACTACGAGGAGCTGAAGAGCGTCGTTACCCGGGTCGCGGAACAGATCCGGGAGAGGAAGCAGGAGCATCGGCAGCAGGAGGAGAAGTGGAAGCACTACTCCCATGTCGTCTACGAGAAGCTGATGAACGACGTCCTGATGGATTACACGAAGGTCTTCATGCAGCCGCTGCTGCCGGGGGACGAAGCGGCGGACGACCAGCCGGCCTATGTGCTGCTGCTTGCCGATCTGGACCGGTACGCCTATCTGTCACGAAGTTGGAGCGAGAACGAACGCAAGCTGTACAACTTTGCCGTCCGCAATGTGCTGCAGGTCGCGCTGCTGACCTTTGGCCTTGAATACAACGTGCTGCAGACCCGCGAGGGCGAGTGGTGCGTGCTCATCCGTATGACTGGTGACACCGTTCTGAGGGAGGGCAGTGCGGCTGAGTGGGCGCAGGAGCTGATCGGGGCCGTCGCACAAAATGTAAAGGTGACGGTCAGCCTGGCGGTATGTCCCGAGCTCGTGCCCGTCTCCAGTCTGGCCGGCACATACAAGAAGCTGCAGCGGGAGCTGCACTTCAAGAGCGGGAGTGAGCAGGTGCTCGTGCTGGACGGAGAGGTGCGGGCAGACCACTTCAACCCGTCCGTCTGGGCGCTGGCGGAGGAACTGGTCACCGGGGTGAAGCTCTATGACCGTTCCCGTCTGGAGCGTGCCTACGAGCTGCTGGCCCGCGAGCTGCGCGCGATCTCCGAGCATTCGCTGACAAAGGCGAACCAGATTCTCCACTTCCTGATCCTGCATATCCTGCGCGAGCTCAAGGAGATTCAGCGGGTGACGGAGGCGGAGGAGGACAAGGTGTGGTCCGGCCTTGATCATTGTCTCAGCGCCAAGGATCTAATGGATACGCTGGAGCATCTGATCGAGCAAGGACTGGCGGATTCCGGCAGCCGCCGGTCGGGCAAGGAAGTGATCTCGATGGCGGAGGCTTATATCCGCAAGCATCTGGGCGGTGAGCTCGGGATCGAGGAGGTGGCCGACCATCTGGGGCTGAGCAGCAGCCACTTCAGCGTCCTCTTCAAGCAGCATGCGGGAGTAACCTTCCTGGAACATGTCACCCGGCTGCGTATCGACTGGGCCAAGTCGCTGCTCGCCGGGAGCGAGCACAGCATCACTCGCGTCAGCAATATGGTCGGCTATATGGACCGCCGTTACTTCAATAAAGTGTTTACCCGCCTCGAGAGCATGTCGCCCGCCGAATATCGGGAGAAGGTTTCCGGCCTGCTCGCTCATCGCGCGGCCGGACAATCGTAAAGAAACGGCCGGGACCCGCTCTCTTTCAAAAGAGCGTCAGTCCCGGCCGTTTTTCGCCTGCCGGCGGATGGTGAATTTGTCTTGCCGTCCAATCGGCCGATCGTTACTTACGCCGCCGCATACCTTCCTCGCGCTCCCACTTGCGCAGATGCGGGTACGGATCGAAGGACCAATCCGTCAGCCCATTGTCGCGGTACAGCCCGTAGTGCAGATGCGGTGGGAACTTGCCGCTGGTGCCGGGCTTGCCGTAGCCAGAGCTGCCTACCCAGCCGATCACTTGACCGGGCTTCACGACTGTGCCCTGGGCGACCTCCTTCTTGTTGAAGCCGGACAGGTGGGCGTAGTAGTGGTACACGTTGTTCAGATCGCGTATCCCGATGCGCCAGCCCCCATAAGGATTCCAACCCATGACTTCGACAATCCCGTAGGTAGCGCTGCGGACGGGCACGCCGTGGCCGGCGAAAATATCGGTGCCTTCGTGAATCCGGTATCCGCCCCAACCACGACTGGCGCCCCAGGTGCTGCGATAGGAGTAATCGGAACGGAGCGGGAGTACGAAGCAATGCTCGTGCAGATCCAGCGTATCGGAGGCTGCGTAGATCTGAGCAAATTGCTGGATTCGATCCACGCTGCGCGTGTTCTGATAATAGTCCCAAAGGGCAATCCTCAGATCCTCCTGAGCACTTCCGCGCTGTTGCAGGTAATGGGCCATAGTGTACAGCCGGTCCACATCGTTCGCGCGGTCGGCCAGCCCGTCACCTGATCCGTCCTGTCCCAGTCCGCCGAAGAAAGCGATGCTGGTTAAGCTACGGTCCTCGTGATCGGGATTCATAATGCCGCCCCATTGCAGATCCGTGAAGAAAATGGCGACCAGACCGTCGGGGGCCGGTCTTTTCTTGGCCAGATTGATTGTACGCTCATACTGATCGATGGCGGCCAGTATGTACCAGGGAAGGCCGGTGAGCGCGCTGACCTTGTCGAACAGATCCTTCCGTTCGGCGAATACCGCCTTTATGTTCGCAGGCGGCTTCGGCTTGACTGGAGCTTGGCCGCCTGAAGGCGCTGCTGCCGCGCTGGCACCGGACGGGGCCGCTCCGGCCAGCATGCCGGTCAGCAGTGCGCCGCAAAGCCAGGTGGCGATAGGTTTTGTAAGGGGGAATACCATGAATAGCCTCCTCCTGCCGCTTGATGCGAGTCTTTCGCATAATTAAGTATGGTTAGCTTGTGCGAACGAATGGCTTTTTATCCCGGGACAAGTTTGATATGATGCTGGGAAAGGGGAGGAATGTAATCATGGCGTTTGACCACCGCGAAGAACATGTGGATACAGGAATGCTGATCATTCAGGCTAATCTCGATGATATGAATCCCGAGCTGACTTCTTATATTACCGACAAGCTGCTGGAGGCGGGAGCTAATGACGTGTACTGGATTCCCATCATTATGAAAAAAGGCCGGCCTGGTGTGATGCTGAACGTGCTGGCTGACGAGGGAAAAGCCGGGGAGCTAGAAGAGGTGATCTTCTCAGAAACGACAACCTTCGGGCTTCGCTATGTGCGGGCGGATTGTCATCGGCTGGGCAGGGAATTTATTCTGATTGAGACACGCTGGGGAGCGATTCATGTGAAGGCAGCCTTCCACATCGGAAGAATGGTGCAGTTCGCACCTGAGTTTAAGGAATGCGAGCAGGCGGCGAAGAAGCATCAGGTGCCGCTCAAGCAAGTCTATGACGAGGTGCGGAGGCTGTTTCTGGAGCGCCGAGGCGAGTGAGAGTCAGGCTGCTTGACAATAGCTATCGTGTGTAATACCATGAAAACATTATAACTGAGGAGTGAGATTGTGTCGGCGGTAGTTCTTAACTAATCAAATTCCATATTTGAAGTTTTCAATAGTCCTAGAGACCAATTGCTGTAAAAAGCATGGTTTGTTTTGATACGGACATTTTGAGACCTTCGGAATTAGTTAAGAACAGCGGATCATAATCGAAGCCTTAGTGCTGCCTATTATTATGCACCCCCAATCCGTGCTGTGTTCAGCTCGGATTTTTTTGTTTTTTCGGTGCTTATTTAGGCAATGTCCAAAAAGGGCAGGGATGACGTTTGTTCATTCCTGCCCTTTTTGTATTTTTCAGAAGGGAAGTGAGATTGTGTCGGTGGCAAATGAGATTGTGTATGCAGCTAAAAGTGTGAATATATACCATAAACTAATAGGAGGACTACCTTGAAAACCTATATCGAACAAGCAAGTCAGAATATCCGTCTGCAAGAAGGGACGCAGGTCATCGAACAATTACTCCTCGAGTGCTACCTAAAACCGGGGATTTCCACGAAAGAGCTGGCACGTAAAACGCTGCTGCCGACTCCTGTAGCTGCTGCTATCAAACGGGAACTCATAAAAGCGGGAGCGCTTGTACAGGATCGCGGCGTCCGCTGCACGGCCGAAGGATTCGCATGGATCGAGCGGGAATGGGGATACCGCGGGCTCGATCATTTCCTTTATCACGATCTGTTAGATGAAACAAAATGGACCGAGGGTCTCAAGGATATGTTGGTTATTCTGGAGGAGATTTTTGCGCTGCGGCCGTCCGTAGATGTTCAGATTGATCAATCCAAATGTACGCCGGAAACAAGCCTGCGCAGGGCTATCCTTTGTTTGAAGCAGCATGCGTTGATTGGAAAGAAAATATTATGCGTCGGCGATGATGACCTGGTGAGCGTGTCCATAGGTCTGCTGCTACAGCGGTTGTTTTCGGATCGCGGGCATACCGCTACGCAGGTGGATGTTCTGGATATGGACGAACGATTTTTAAATTATATTGAAACGATTGCGAAGGAGTGGGGACTGCAGATTCAGGGCCACCGGTTGGATCTAAGGGAGCCTCTGCCGGAAAGCCTACATGGGAAATATGATTGTTTTTTTACGGATCCGCCCTATACGCTTCAGGGAATGAGTTTATTCGTGTCGCGCGGCTTACAAGCGCTGAAAAGGGAGAAGGGGCTGCCTATTTTCCTGTCCTTTGCCCATAAACCACCGGCGGTTATGCTTGCCATGCAGCGGGAATTTGTACGCATGGGGCTGACGGTCAGTGCGAATTTCCCACAATTCAACGCCTACGAAGGCGCGGAAATGATTGCGAACCGAAGCCAGATGTTTATTTTACGGACAACGGATCAGTCGAAGCCTGAATATCCGGAGAAATTTACGGACGCCTTGTATACAGGTGAAGTGAAACAAACCCTGCGCACCTACCGTTGTAAGCAATGCTCAAGAGATGTGCAAGTCGGCATCCATGGAGAGCTTGCAACCATCGAACAGCTTAAGAATGAAGGGTGTTCGGGCTGCGGCCATGATACGTTTGAGATGGTTGCCAAAAAACTAGACTTCAAAGAAGGGGATAACCCGAGTGATCATAAGGCAGATTGAAAATCGTGATTTGACTCAAGTAGCGAAATGGGAGCGAGAAATTTCCGTGATTTCCTTTGGCGAAGAAGCGATAACAGACTTGGATTTTCATTTGCACAAGCTGGAGAAGGCCATGATCCGAGAACGGTCTGGCATGCTGGTCTTGGACATGAACGGTTTTGCCGCGGGATGGATGTGGATGGAGATCAGGGTGAATTCCGTTATACAGGAGACTTACATGCGGTTCAAGAGCTTTTACGTGAGCAAGCCTTTTCGCGGTACGGCAAGCGTAGATAAGCTATTTGAAGCGGGGATGTCCTATGCCAAGCAACAAGAAGCCCAGAGAATCGTGGGACATGTTCATTTTGACAATCAGCCGATGCGCGCCCTGTATCAGAGACATGGCTTCATGCCGACTCATCTAACGATGGAATATAGCGATCACGGAGCCGTAGGAGAGAATAAACGTGATGAGCTGTTTGACGGGAAACCTTGATGATTGATGGTATTCTCCCCTTACGGTAGACAGTAAAAAGAGTTCATGGTGACATGAATTCAAATACTGTCTACCGGAGGGGAGTTTTTTATGCCACCCCAAAAAGGATAACATATTCGGTCCGCTTAACCCTTTATACCGCTAAAAGTAATGCCGC
This sequence comes from Paenibacillus filicis, assembly GCF_038070315.1. NCBI lineage: Bacteria > Bacillati > Bacillota > Bacilli > Caryophanales > Paenibacillaceae > Paenibacillus > Paenibacillus filicis. Next base: position 211,561 of record NZ_JBBPCC010000010.1, read on the forward strand.
TAATAAACGTTTTCTGCAGAAAAAAGAACAGGACAATGACGGGTAATGTCATCAAGGTGGATACGGCCATCAGCTGGCCCCATTCCGTACCTTTTTGACTTTGGAACTGCTGCAAGCCGAGTGAAACCGTATAGGTGGGCTCATTCGTTAAATAGAGCAAGGGGCCAATGAAATCGGTCCAGCTTCCCATAAATTGAAACAAGGCCACAGCTAAAACGGCAGACTTCGCTAACGGAAACATGATCTGTAAATAAATGCGGAATTCACTGGCGCCGTCGATGCGGGCAGCTTCGCGAAGGGCATCGGGCAGTCCGAGAAAAAATTGTCTCAGTAAGAAAATGTAAAACGGTACGCCAAAAAATTGGGGAACAATGAGCGGGAGAGAGGTCCCTACCCAGCCTAATTTCGTAAATAGAAGGAAGAGAGGGATCATGGTCACTTGTCCGGGAATCATCATAACAGCGAGGGTGGCGAAGAACATCGCACCACGACCGCGCCACTCCAGCTTGGCAAAACTGTAGGCAACCAAAGGACAGGATATGACTACACCGATGGTACTAACGATTGTAATAATCGCCGTATTTTTCAAATAGGTCCAGAAAGGGATATAGTCTACCGCACGGGCATAGTTGCTCCACATAAAAGGACGCGGAATCCACTCCGGGGGAAAGGTGAAGATTTGTGTGAGCGGTTTAAGAGAAGTGGAGACCAGCCATATAAACGGAATAATGAAAAAAAATGAAGCCATGATTAAACATACATGAGCTAAAGTCCGATTCACTTTTTTAATAGCTAGAGGATTCATTTCCGTACGGCCTCCTTTATTTCCCTTGATAATGAACCCAGCGTTTCGACGTGATGAAAATCAACGCAGTTAATGCCATAACAATAATGAATAAGATCCATGCCATGGCGGAAGCATAGCCCATTTTGAAATATTTGAATCCGTTCTCATATAAATACATGACGTAAAAAGTCATTGAATTCGCAGGGGTTCCTTGACCTTTGGTCATCGTGTAAGGGAGCGTGAACTGTTGAAATGCACCGATCATCCCCATGACCAGATTGTAGAAAATAACAGGAGTGAGCAAAGGCAGCGTAACTGCTTTCGTTTTCTGAAACCAGCTGGCCCCATCGATTTCCGCTGCTTCGTAATACTCATCCGGTATGTCCCCTAATCCCGCTAAATAGATAACGACTGCATGACCGATACCCCAAAGCGACATCAGGATAAGCGAGGGCTTGGACCATGATTCCCCCCCGAGCCAAGGAGGACCGTCGATACCGATACTCGCTAGCATGCCATTCACCAATCCGAAGTTTGGATGCAGCAGCCACATCCACAAAACGGCCAAAGCCACCTGCGGTACAAGGGTCGGTAAGAAGAAGATCGTCCTGTATACAGCCATACCCTTGATTTTCATATTTAACATCATAGCTAACACCACACCGAAACAGATACTTAAGGGAACAAAAAATACGGCAAAATAGACGGTGTTGTAAATGGATTTCCAAAACAAAGGATCATTAAATAGATCCTTATAGTTATTTAATCCGACAAATTCACCAGGCTGCAGAATGCTGTAAGTGGTAAAGCTGAAATAAATGGAAGCAAACATGGGAATAGCATAAAAGCAAGTGAGACCCAGAGCCCATGGTGAGGCAAAGATCCACCCTATTACGTTTGTTTGGCGAAATGACTTTTGTTTTCTTACTGTTGTACGGTCTAATGCATGCACAGAATCAGATGAATTTACCATAAACATCCTCCTTCCAAATCCCTACACGAATAGGCAAGGAGAGAGAAAGACTCTCCCTGCCAGCGGCGTGTTCTATTTGCTGTATTTTTCCAACGCTTTGTTTACGGTCTCTGTCGCTTTATCTAGATTTTCTTTGGGGGTACCGCTGCCGCGCGTGGCTTTTTCCGTTGCGGAAGCCAATTCATTCCAGAGCAGCTGTCCTTCAGGGATAACCGGACGGTTGTGTGAGTTAGGAAGAATATTAACGAATTCCTTCATAATGGGATCATCCTTGTAACCGAACTTGGCGTTAACCGAATCGATAACCGACATGCCCGAATTCTCATTCAGCAAATATTGCCCTTCCTCTTTACCCACGAACTCAAGAAGCTTCCAGGCGGGTTCTATGTTCTTAGCTCCTTTAGGGATAATTAAGGACATGCCGCCGGACCATGTTGTAAAATTAGCTCCTGTAGGCGTCGGTATCGGTGTAACGCCATAATTCAGATCCGGTTTAAATTTCTTGATGCCTGCTACCGTCCAATTCCCGCTAATTTTCATACTGATTTGGCCGGTAATGAATGGATCCATTTCATCTACACCTGCAGCGCTTGTAAATCCAGCAATGTCCTCAACATTATATTTTTTGCCAAAGTCGGTCATCCACTGGAGAGCTTCAACGACTTTAGGATCATTGGCCGTGATCTTGCCAGTTGCTTTGTCCTGGAAATCCCCTCCGAACGACCAGCCCCAGCCATATAGCCAGCCTTGGGAGTACCACGGTATAAACCCTATCCTCTTGAAGCGTTTGCCTTCCTTGATGGTCAGCTTTTGGGAGGCTGTTTCAAGATCGGTAGTCGTCTTGGGCGCATTGTTCGGATCAAGCCCTACTTCTTTGAAGTGATCCTTATTGTAAAAGAGCAAGCGAGAGTCCGTACCTAACGGAATCGCATATAGTTTGCCTTTATAACTGGACTCATCCCAAGCAAACGGATAGTACGAATCCTTATTAATGCCAGCTGCTGCAGCCATTGCCGATAAATCAGTCAATGAATCCTGCGCTGCCCAAGAGCCAACCTTAAATCGGTCGAAATAGGCAATGTCCGGAGGATTGCCGCCTGCGACCGCAGTAAGCAGCTTCTGGTCGGCGCCCTCGCTGGATTCTGTGTACACCAGCTTGATTTTGATCGTAGGATTTTTATCTTCAAATGCTTTCACGACTCTATTCATGTTGTCCAAGTCAATTGAGGTGAGGCTGTGCCACATCGTGACCGTGGAAACACCGCCTTGTCCGCCCTTAGCGTCTGAGTCTGTCTTGGATGAAGGATTAGTAGTGCCGCCTGTTGTTGGAGTCGACGAGCAAGCGGTTGCAAGAATGGAAATCGTAAGAACGGATACCAGTGTCGGAAATGCAAGTTTATTGGATTTTCCCATGCACGAAATCCCCCTTAGGATAGGTTTTGTTACTTCCACTTCATTTCCAGTTAAACCCAGACCACCTCCTATTGAGGATCAAATGTGCGTGAGCTCAAAAAAATTGAACTCATACGCGATACTTGTATACGTTTACATTTTTGCTGATTCTGGTTTGTGAGATGCATCTTGACGGTAGAACGGAGGATGAAGAGCAACATGAATTCGAGGCATCGTTGATGTGTTTTGAGTAAGTACAGCCCAACTTCATTAGGATGGTATGTCTGTATATACTAAATATATTAATATTAACCAATATAATATGTCTACTTCAATTTCACGACATGAAAGGATGACCGTGTACGGAAAAATGGAAAAATGAAAAAGCATAGGGTATTTGTCCCATGCTATCTTGACTGCTGTTCAGTTACCGGCGTTACGGCTATGTTCTCATGATCATCCGATGTTCGATAATCCTCTGTTCGGGGACGGCTTCTCCGATTAACTGTGAGACGAGCAGGTCAACCGCTTCTTCGCCCATTCGTTTCTCATCTTGTTGAATATGCGTGAATAGCGGCTTCCCGAGGTAGTCGTTGAGAGAGTCGAAGCAAACGATGTCGTATTCATCCAACGATTTGTCCAACGAATCGATGGCCTGAGCCAACATGGTCGCAACCAGAAATTCTGAAGCGACAAATGCTTTTACATCAGGATATTGCTCTAAAAAGCGCCGAAGTGTATTTTTGTCGTCGTCGATTGCTGTACCGTGTAGGTTAATGGGGAGAATCCCCTTTAAATTCGTCAAGCAATAGTCCTGGTTCAGCTTTAATCCCTCTTGCGTAAAGGCTAACGTATACCCCAAAAGCCTTTCCTCAAAGGTTGACGTATTCTCCTCAGGAGGAGATACATAGGCGATTTTATCGTGGCCTCTCCCAATCAAATAAAGCGTAAGATCCTTAGCGGCTTTCTTATTGTCCGTGTACACGGAGCAAACCGGAATTCCTTTCAGGTATCTGTCAACCAAGACAACGGGAAACTTGTCCAAGACGAGACGAAGCAGCTCTGCGTTATAATGTTCGCCATGGATGGGCGTCACGATTAAGCCCTTGATACCAAGGCTGACAAACAGTTGAATAGCGCGTTTTTCTTCTTCCTTGCTCCCGCCGGTACGCTTGATGATCAGATCGCAATTGTGCTCAGCACTCCGCTTTTCCATGGCACGAAGCAGCCGCAAGCCGAATTCGTCGGAAAAATTCGAAATAATAAACCCGATTAGCGGTCTTTTTCTTTCGTCGGTTACCAGACTTGTGCTTTCCTCCGAATGTTTCTTTGGCTCCAAGCCGCCTGCAAGATTCGCCACAAACGATCCTTTCCCCTGAATACGCTTGATGACTCCTGATTCCGCCAGCTTCTCCAGCGCTTTTTTTGAAGTGATCCGGCTTACGCCGAACGCTTCGGCCAGTTCTTTTTCAGAAGATACGCGGTCACCCGCCTTCAATTTTCCCTCTTTAATCTCACGAATAACATGCATATAAAGTTGTTCATATAAATGGACTTCCATCTGATCCACCCTAACATTATGTTATTAATATACTAAGTATATCATTTCGTGAATGGTAAATAATCTTAACATTCGGACCTGAGTGTCGTCGTCACTCAGGTCCGTTCCAGAGGTCAGTTTTCTATAAACTGCAGCTCTGTTTTCACGCTGCGTCCCGAACGTTGTCACTGCCTTCGGAATCCGCCCAGGACTTTTCGCATTCGGAAGCGATGAAAAAAGCAGCGCCAGCGCGCTTAACTGCCCCGGTCGGGGAGGTTCAAGACGCGCCGGCGCTGCCACCTGGATGCTAGTATTCGACCTTCTGAACGGAGGTGCGCCATGCCTGGAAGGGCTGCGGACTGTCGGGCGGATAAATCTGTTTCGTTACAATGGAGCGCTCCTCCATCGGCAGGGCGATCTGCTCATAAATAAAATGATCGTCGAAGCCGATTTCCGCGGCTTCATGCTGGGTGCAGGCATAGTACACGGCATCGGGTCTGGCCCAGTAGATGGCCCCGATACACATCGGGCAAGGCTCGCAGCTCGTATAGATCACGCAGCCGTCGAGCTGGAAGCTCCCGAGATGCTTGCAGGCATCTCGTATCGCCTGCACCTCCGCATGAGCGGTCGGATCACAAGCCGCCGTCACTTCATTGCTGCCTCTGCCGATAATTTGCCCGTCCTTCACGACAATGGCCCCGAATGGGCCTCCGTGACCCGAGATCACATTGTCATAAGCCAAACGAATCGCCGCATTCATGAACTGTTCATGACTCATCCGTTTTCCCCCGCTTCGCTATGTTACCGATAGTTAAACCCATGCTTCGCTTTATTCGTTCAAAATGAAGTCTTAACAGCTTATGACGATGGCTGAGCCGCCGTTCAGGCGTCCAGGTGCATTAATGCTTCCCGTGGCGCTGCTCGCATTCATGGCTATGCAGCTCATGATCCGGGTCGTGGCTCAGCTTGATAGCCGGACCCTCGTGCCCGTGGCCATCGTGGTCTGACGAATGCTTGTGGCCGTGATGATGGTCTTCATGCTCATGCCCGTGATGATGATGGTCATGGTCATGAGTATGGCTGTGCTCATGGTGGTCATGACTGTGACTATGCGAATATCCGTGTCCGTGGTGATCATGATTGTGATCGTGTGCATGGCCATGATGATGCTCATGCTCGTGACTATGCTCATGCTCGTGGTCGTGACTATGCGAATGCCCGTGTTCATGATGGTGATGGTGCTCGTCATGATGGTGATGGTGCTCGTCATGATGGTGATGGTGGTGAGTATGAGCATGCTGCAGTTCCTCGTGATGCACCTGCCATTTATTCATAAACGGATCGGCTTTCCCGACTACGGCCCGCAGCACATTGGGCTGATTCGGCAGGTCACGCGTACCGGCACCGTAACCGATCGATTCGACGATCATCGGAGGAAGTCCCTTTGCAAATTCTTCAACAAGTCCGGCGATGATGCCAGCTCCGGTCGGAGTGGTCATTTCCATCGAGTATGTAGTCGTCGCGATCGGCAGTCCGCGCATCATTTCCAGCGTAGCCGGGGCCGGAACCGGATAGATGCCGTGATCGCAGTGAACCGTGCCGGACCCGAGAGGAACGGCTGACGATAGTACCTTCTCAATATCGAGGGAATCGATCGCAAGCGCTACGCCGATGACATCAACGATCGAATCGATCGCGCCCACTTCGTGAAAATGAACCCGTTCGATGGGAATATCATGGATTTTGGCTTCGGCCACGGCAATTTTCTCGAAAATGGACAGGCTGAGCTTGACGACACGCTCGTTGAAGCCTGCGCCTTCAATAATGCTGACGATTTCGGAATAATGCCGGTGATGCTGGGGAGGCTTGCTCGGATCAAGCAGCACGTCTGCCTTTAACGAGGAGATGCCCTTCTTATTCACGCGTTTCCACTCCAGGCTGAAAGGCTCGATCTGGATTTTGCGCAGTTCTTCTTCGATGTATCCGCGGTCTGCGCCCGCATCGACCAGTGCGGCCAACGTCATGTCCCCGCTGATACCGGAAAAGCAGTCCAAATATAAGATTTTCATCGCTCATCCCTCTTTGTCTGATTCTTGACGATCAAAGCTGCATTGTATCCGGCACCGAAGCCATTATCGATATTGACGACCGAAATGCCAGGCGCACAGGCATTGAGCATGGCCAGAAGCGCGGCCACTCCCTGGAAGCTGGCTCCGTAGCCAACGCTAGTCGGCACGGCGATGATCGGTACGGACACCAGACCGCCGATCACGCTGACAAGCGCACCCTCCATACCGGCCGCGACGACGATCGCATCTGCCTGGCGGATTAGCGGAAGCCGGCGGAACAGACGGTGAATACCGGCAACGCCTACATCGTAGATACGCTCGACGCGGCTGCCGAGATACTCGGCGGTAATCGCCGCTTCTTCGGCGACCGGAACGTCGGAGGTACCCGCGCAGACTACGGCAATAAATCCGCCTGCCGGTGTGCTGTTATCTCCCGGAGAATCCGTCTGCCTGTTCCACACTAGCGCACGGGCATCCGCATGATACACGGCACCTGGCAGCTGCTCTAGCAGGGTGACGGCCTTGTCTCCGCTAACCCGCGTAGCGAGCGCGCGGCCGTTATGTTGAACCAGCCGTTCCATGATGGCTGCGACCTGCTCGGCAGTCTTTCCCTCACCGTATACGATCTCGGGAAAGCCTGTCCGGTCTGCGCGGCGCACATCGAGCTGGGCGTAGATTAGCGAATCGTCGATATCCGTGCTGGAGACGGATACGGCTGTCGTCTGCGGAACGACTTCGTAGGGCAGCAGCGGCACAGCCGCGGAGACCGTCCCGCTCTCCGTTTCGAGAACGTCGCGGGTTTTGACGCTTGAGGCAGCACGCTCTTCCTCGAGCAGCCGTTTGGCTTCTGCAACATCCAAGTCACCGGACTGAACCAGCTTGAGAATATGATCCACGTTCATCATCCGACAAGTCCTCCCTAAATTTCAAACACTTCTCCGTTAGTTTAGCATATTTCCATATCGAGTGAAATTGACGGGTGTGGATTGTTACGGTATTCATGCTATAATAACGGGTAACAACAGTAACGAAAGCAGCAGCATTAAGAGCTCCGATTTTAGCAGGAAAGCAGGGAGACCATGGCTACAACATCGATGGAACGCAAGCCGGATTGGCTGAAAACCAAGCTGACGAATGGCGAGTCGTATAAAGATTTAAAGAATATGATGCGCAACAAGACGTTGCATACGGTATGCGAGGAAGCAAAATGTCCGAATATTCACGAATGCTGGGCGAATCGCACAGCAACATTTATGATTCTCGGCGATATTTGCACACGCGCCTGCCGGTTCTGCGCCGTCAAGACAGGCTTGCCGACGGAATTGGATCTTCAGGAGCCTGAACGGGTGGCCGAAGCGGCGGAGCAGATGGGCTTGCGTCACGTTGTCGTGACCTCCGTAGCCCGGGATGATCTGAAGGACGGCGGAGCCTCGATCTTCGCTGCGACCATCCGCGCTATTCGGCAGCGGATGCCTCTGTCCGGCGTAGAGGTGCTGATTCCCGATTTCCAAGGTGATGAGGAGGCACTGCGCACGGTATTGGAAGCGAAGCCGCATATTCTGAATCACAATGTGGAGACGGTAGAACGGATGTCGGACCGGGTCAGAGCCCGGGCCAAATACCGCCGGTCGATCGAATTGCTGGAGCGTTCCAAGCAGATTGCGCCGTCCATCCCGACCAAGTCAAGCATTATGCTGGGTGTGGGCGAGACCTGGGACGAGATCCTGCAGACGATGGACGACTTGCGTGCCGTTGATTGCAATATCATGACGATCGGGCAATACCTTCAGCCGAGTCCGCAGCATTTACCCGTGAGCCAGTATTATACGCCGGACCAATTTGCCGAATTAAAGGCGGAGGGAATGAAACGCGGGTTTAAGCATGTGGAGTCCGGTCCGCTCGTTCGCAGCTCCTACCATGCCCATGATCAGGTCAAATCGGCGGAGCAGTCGTAACCAGGGGAGGCGCGAATCGTGATCCATATTGCCAACAAAACGTATGAGGTTCTTGTCGATCACAAGAACGGCTGGCGCCCCGAAGCGTTTCGCGACCGCTACAGCGAGGTTTTGGACCGCTATGACTATGTCGTTGGAGACTGGGGCTACAGCCAACTGCGGCTGAGAGGTTTTTTCAAGGATACGCATCCTAAGGGAACGAAGGATACGATTATTTCGACGATTCAGGATTACTTGAATGAATACTGTAACTTTGGCTGTGCGTATTTCATCCTCGAGAAAGTGGCTACCCGGGAGCTCTCTCCCTCCGAGGAGGGCGGCGAGCCTGTGCTGGCCGAGGAAGAATACGAGCAGGCGCAGGGGGCTAGGCAGCACCGCGCGCAGGAGCGCAAGGAACAGATTAGCGCGCGGCAGGCGGCAGCCGTTCAGACTTCCGCAGCAAGCGGTGAGGAAGGCAAGCCTCACGATCGCCAAGGCACCAAGCAGCATGGCGAAAAGCGCTATGGTCAGCAGCATGGTGGGCGTGGCCAGCATGACAAGAACCAGCCGGAGGGCTCGTCTAACAAGCAGAACGGCGGGTATAAACAGGGTGGCAGCCGTCAGAAGGACGGCAAGCCGGGCGGTCAGCAGCGTCAGGGTCAGCAAGGCTCTCCGCGCAATGATCGTGGCGAGCGACCGGATCGCGGTGAACGCCCGGACCGTGGCGAACGTCCTGACCGTGGTGAGCGCCCGGAGCAAGGGGGACGCTCCGGCGGCCATCCGAATGCCCAGCACAATCGACCGAATAAACCGCATCACAAAAGCAACCCAGGCGGCAATCAGAAGCCTAAGCAGGAATCAACCCGCGTATAGTTCGTATAGTTGTTCATAGGAAAGACCCTTCCATTGATCTGGAGGGGTCTTTGTTTGTGGAATCAAATTTCCTGCATAACACACTCAGGCTTACAAGAAAGCCCATGACAAAGAACTTGCCGGGCAGACCTACATCATGTCATACCCGATAAACGCCTCGCGTACACGACTCCAGAACGGAAAGGGACGGAAGCGGGCAAACTTTACCTTCTTGCCTGCGGCTACCATGCTGCGGATCGACAAAATATCGTTGCGCTGCATGTAGACATGGTCCAGCGACAAGATGATATTTTGGTTGGCCCGCGGGTAAATATCGCAATGATGGTGCTTGGGCAGCAGGATCGGCGAGCCGAGTGTCCGGAAGACACGGTTATTGATTGAAGCGATTTCGGCTATTTGGATCGCATCCAGCGATGGATGCACGATGGCACCCCCAAGGCTTTTATTATAGGCCGTGCTGCCTGAAGGGGTGGAAATACAGATGCCGTCGCCCCGGAAGGTCTCCAGCAGCTCATCATTGATATGCAGCTCTGCGACAAGCGTGGCATCCACGCCTTTCAGCGTGAATTCGTTCAAGGCCAGCTCTGTCTCGATACCGCGCTGCGTCGTAATTTGGATCTCGACCAGAGGGTATTTAACGACACGCAGGTCGTTCTGCTGCGCGCTCTCGCCCATCAATTGCGCCAGCAGCTCCACCTCATCCGGCTTCCAATCGGCAAAAAAACCGAGACGTCCCGTATGTATGCCTACAAATGCAATATGGTCAAGCTGATCTTTATACCGGTGAAACGCATGGAGCAGTGTACCGTCTCCGCCGATGGACAGCACGATATCCGGGCTGTCCTCTTCATGCGTCAGTCCGAGCTTCTGGATCAATTCGTGAAAGTTGTTCATCAATTGAATGGATATTTCGTCACCGCGGTGAATGACATTGTACTTCAACAGGTTGTCCTCCTCCAGGCTTTCGTCAGAAAGCCACTTCGTAAGGTGATGCTCAGGCTTTCGTCAGAAAGCCACTTCGTAAGGTGATGCTTAGGCTTTCGTCAGAAAGCCACTTCCCATTCATCATAAACAATCTGGCCTCATAACACAATGCGGCCCGGTGCTTGGGCAGAGAAAGGGGGATGGGTACAAATTGCCCCTATGCCGGATGCACAGCGATGTAACCGTTACCTAGGATGTAAGGCAGTGTTTGCACAAAATAAGGACATATTTAAACAAGAAAAAAAACCGCTTCGTCCATGACGAAGCGGCAGATGAAACGCTGAGTTCAATAGGTTTTGACGAGGGGCAGCTCGAACGAAGTGGCGAAATTCGTGCTGACTGGATGCACCCTGACACTGAAATGGGGGCCGTGACGGAGATGGGACGGGACAATGGCACGATAGATGAATAGGCCTTCGCCTAACTGGCGGGAAGGTTCCATCGGGACGACCACCTGCTCCCAGCCGCTTGCGGTGTCCTCGTAGTAGATCAGGTCAACCGCCGTATCCTGGTACCAGACAGGTCCGAACTGTACAGTGACCGACACTTCCTTGACAGGCTCGGCAGTCCGGGCGGTTTTGCCGCTTTGAAGCGAATCGCTAACCTCGATCACGCGGACGTGATGCCAGTTGTCCGAGATGAATTTTTTAAAGTCCGCGACTTTCCGGGCCTCTTCGTATGAATTGGTGATGAACCGCTGGGTCCGCTCCAGAGAGGGAATGTAGGCGCCCGCCGTATAGTCGGCGACCATCCGGTCCGTGTTATAGACGGGAGACAGCGTCTGGATCGAACGTTTCATCCGCTCGATCCATTGGACCGGCAGGGGGCCTTGATTGTAGTACAGCGGGACGATTTCTTGCTCCAGCACCTGGTAGAGAGATTGAGTATTCTGGCGTCCCTGGGTCTCCTCATCAGCATTCAGGTCTGAGTCAATGCTCCAGCCGTTGCTCCCGTCATAGCCTTCCTCCCACCAACCGTCCAGCACGCTGAAATTAATGACGCCGTTCAGCGCAGCCTTCTGCCCGCTCGTACCACTCGCCTCGTACGGACGACGTGGATTGTTAAGCCAGATGTCTACGCCTTGGACGAGGGCCCGCGCTACATTGATATCATAATTTTCCAGCAGAACGATCTTGCCCTTGAACCGCTCGAGTTGGGACACCTGATAGATTTCACGAAGCATATCCTGACCGGGACGGTCGGCGGGATGAGCCTTGCCGGCAAAAATGAACTGCACGGGGCGCTCCGGATCATTGACGAGTCGATCCAGACGTTTGAGGTCATTGAAGATCAGCGTAGCCCGTTTGTACGTAGCGAACCGGCGGGCAAAGCCGATCGTGAGGGCGTGTTTGGACAGATAGCCACGGGCTTCCCCGATCTGATGATCGGACTGTCCGTTTCGGCGGCGCTGCTCGGCCAGGTTGGCCCGCGCCAGGCGAATCATCGTTTCCTTCAGCTCCTCGTGCACCTTCCACAACGATTCGCTAGGGATCAGATCGATACCCCGCCATACGTCCGGGTTCATCTGATTGAGTGTCCAGTTGCCAGGCAGGAACCGGTCGAACAGCTCCTTGAGCTGCGGAGCAAGCCAGGTGCTGAGATGTACGCCATTAGTGATGTGGCCGATGGGAACCTCGCGAATGTCGATATGGCCATGAAAGTCCCGGAACATCTGGCGGGACACATGCCCGTGCAGCTTACTCACGCCGTTGCGAAGAGCGGAGGTGTTCAGCGCCAGATGGGTCATGTTGAAGGTCTGACTGGATTCGTCAAAGCCGAGCCGTGTCAGATCGTGGCGCAAGGCCGGATGATCGGTGAACAGTCTGGTGAAATAATAATCGAACATCGCCAGAGGAAATGCATCATGTCCTGCCGCCACTGGCGTATGTGTGGTAAACACAGTGCTGGCGCGGACGACCTCCAGCGCGACATGGAAGGGGAGTCCCAGCTCAAGCTGTTCTTTTAGCCTTTCGAACGACAGGAAGGCGGCATGACCTTCATTGATATGATAGGCCCCTGTAGGGACGTTAAGCGCCCGTAGGGCGCGGATGCCTCCGATACCGAGCAGCATTTCCTGAGCAATCCGGACATCCTGCGTCCCTCCGTATAGCTGTGCGGTCAAGTCGCGGTCCCAGGAGCTGTTCTCCTCCAGGTCGGCATCCAGCAGCAGCACCCGGATACGCCCGACCCGAGCCTGCCACACCTTCAAGCGGACAGTACGATCGGCTACATCCACGGTGACGTACAGCTCTTGAGGTTCCGGTTGTTCAGCGTCCCGTGGCGTCCCCGCATCTTCGTCTGAAACATTGGCTTTCTCCGCATGTAAAGCCAAAGCCGGTGTAATTGGCAGTGTGCGGAAGTGATAGGGGACGCTTTCGGCCAGTTGATGCCCCTTGGAATCCAGCTTCTGGCGAAAGTAGCCCTTTTTGTATAGCAAGCCTACTCCGATCAGAGGAATGCCGAGGTCACTGGCGGATTTACAATGATCCCCCGCGAGGATACCCAACCCGCCGGAGTAGATGGGCAGCGATTCATGGAAGCCGAACTCCGCGGAGAAATAAGCGATTGCATGCCGGGACTGATGCGGATAATGGCGGCTAAACCAGGTTCCGGCGCCCATATATTCGTCGAATTGCCTGAGCACAGCCTCATAGCGATTCAAGAAGGATTCGTCTGCAGCCAGCCGTTCGAGCGTGTCCTCCGATACCTTGGTTAATAGCTCTACGGGGTTATGGCGTGTCTGCAGCCAGAGCTCTGCATCAATATCGGCAAATAGGGCCTGGGCGCTGCCGTTCCAGCTAAACCACAGATTCAGGGCGAGATCCGACAGTCTGGCAATAGCCGCAGGAAGGCGGAAGGATGGTGCCGGGAACAACGTGGACATGGGTTCACCTCAAGTTTCATCATAATGAACTACTTATGCCGGGGGTACATGTCTGATTAGTATTTTAAGTTCGGAGACGCTTCATGCACGCCCGGATGAAGTAAAAGACGAAGGACAGCGCGAGCAGTGCGGCAAGCGTACCGGAGAGCAGCCAGAATGCCTGCGGCAGCGTGTACCGAACCCAGGATGTGACGGGGCGGGCCATATCGACGGCCGACACGGAAGAAGGAGCGGTGTCCAGCCACCCGGCAAGAGGCTTCCACAGCAGCAGCACCAGCAAGAAAGCCAGCAGGCCGTGAATGAACCGGGCCGCGGCAAAGGGCCAATACCTCAGAGGCGTGTGATGCAGCAGGCTGACGATCTGAGCGTGCACGGACATGCCTCCCCATGATAGCACCCAGGCTGCGATGGCCGCCTGATACATCAGCGAGATGCCAGGAGCGCTGCCGGCCGCCTTGGCTCCCAGGGTCACCTCGAAGAAGCCGTTAACTATGGCTTGGGATAACACGGCAGGCAATCCGATGCTGTGGAGCAGCGCTTGGACCCCGGCATAAATATAGGTCATGATGCCGGCTGAGGCCATCACCTCCATGACAACGGAGAAAAAAACGACAAGACCGCCGATAATAAATGACATCTGCAGGCCGGAGGAGAGTGCTTGCGTTACCATGACACTGAGCGGTCTGCCATCCTGCAGCCTGGCCCGGTGCATGGCTTCGAACGCTTGCCTCCCTATTCCGCCGCGGACTGGGGGCTTTGCGCCGGTATAGAGCTGATGCGGGTTATTACCCGCGGAGCGCCTGCCATGAAACCTCATGATCAGCCCGACGAGCACGGCAGAGCCGTAATGGGCACTGGCCAGAATCCCAGCGAGCGCCGCATTGTGAAAAAAACCGACCGACACCGCACCGATCAGGAAAATCGGGTCCGAGGATGTCGTGAAGGCGACCAGACGCTCGCCTTCCTCCCGATTGACCAGCTTCTGCTCGTAGAGCTGCGCCGTCATCCGGGCGCTTACCGGATATCCCGAGGCAAAGCCGATCGCCATGACGAAGCCGCCGATGCCGGGAATGCGGAACAACGGACGCATCATCGGATCGAGCAGCATGCCGAAGAAATGGACGATGCCGATGCCCAGCATCAATTCGGAGATGACGATGAACGGAAATAAAGCAGGAAAAAGCACGTCCCACCAGATGGAAATTCCTCTCAGCGAGGCCTGAAGCGAAGGCTCGGGATAAACCAAGATCAAGCCGGCGAGCGCTGCGGCCAAGAGCGAGATAAGCAGTAGGCCGGGATTAGCGGCGCGCATCATAGTCACTTCCTCTCCGTGAAAAAGCCTGTCTCTTTTGTATATGATGGCCAGGCGGGAGACATGCTTCAAGAGGTTGCTGTGCACCCAGCCAAAATTATTGGGAAGGCTTACAAAAATGCTGAATGTTTAGACTTTTTATGGTACAATGTGACTAATATGAGAACGGGAGTGATCCTTATGATGGGTGTTATTGCTGGAATTCTCGTATGCGCATTCGTTTATGTCATAAGGGAGACCTTGATGACCTCGGGTGAAGAAGACACGTACAGCTGAGTCGGGAGCGGAAGGCAGCAGCGACCGCATAGGTTTTGAGATCGATCACGATGCTAAGGCGCAGGCGTTAGCATCTTTTTTCGTTGAGGAGATGAATGTCATGTCAGAGGATGAGCAGAGCCGTCAGACCTTCTATGAAGCGCTTGGAGGAGCTGAAGGCATCCGCCGGATAGTCGAGAGCTTTTACCCGAAGGTGCAGGCGCATCCGCTGCTGGGGCCGCTGTTTCCCGAGAATATAGATCCGGTTATAGAGAAGCAGTATATGTTCTTAAGCCAGTTCTTCGGTGGTCCGCCCTTGTTCTCGGAGGCACACGGGCATCCGATGATGCGGGCCCGGCATCTGCCGTTCCCGATCACGGAGGAGCGGGCCAAGGCATGGCTCGGCTGCATGGCGCAGGCGCTCGAGGAGTCCGGCTTGGATCACAAGGTGCAGCTGGCTGCGTTAGAACGTCTGAAGGGTCCGGCTTACCATTTTATTAACAGCTAGACAATCTAGGTAGCAGAAGGATGGGTACGCATGGTAGAACCACTATTTCAGACCAAAGTGCAGTGCCCTCAGTGTGAGGCGGAATTTAAAACCTCACGGGTCCGTCCTAGCTTCAAGAAACCGGTGAAGACGGACACGGATTTTTGTCTGCATTATAAGGAAGTCAACCCGGACTATTACGTAGTTCGAATTTGTCCGCATTGCGGTTTCGCCAGTACGGAGAACTCCAAGAGCAAGCTGACCCCTCCGCAGAAGCTGGTGTTCCAGGAGAAGATCGGTGCCCAGTGGACGTTCAAGGAATATAGCGGAGAGCGTCGCTGGGAGGATGCACTGTATGCGTATAAGCTGGCCCTTGTATGCGCTCAGACTGTAAACGAACAAGCCCGGCTGACGGCCGGCCTGCTTCATCAGATTGCCTGGCTGTACCGGAGCAAGGGGGATGACGAGCAGGAGAGCAGGTTCCTGAGGTATGCGTTAGCTGAATACATAAGGGCCTTCGAGACGGAGGCCGGCGAGATGAACAATGCCCGGCTGATGTACCTGATCGGAGAGCTGCACCGTCGACTGGATG
The DNA here is from genome assembly GCF_038070315.1 of Paenibacillus filicis. Lineage (NCBI taxonomy): Bacteria > Bacillati > Bacillota > Bacilli > Caryophanales > Paenibacillaceae > Paenibacillus > Paenibacillus filicis. The sequence goes on from NZ_JBBPCC010000010.1 coordinate 227,643, forward strand.
AGTTTAATGAGGCGGTCAAATGGTTCTCCCGCGTCGTCAACGACAAGCGGATCATGGATGCAGGGATGATCCGGGCATGCCGGGAGCAATGGCAGGCTGTGCGAGAGGAAATGGAGGAGCGCAAGCTCCAGTTGAGCGAGGATGTTCAGGAGCTCTAACGAAAAAGGCTTAAAGCGGCCCGCTTGACGGGCAGGCGCTTTAAGCCTTTTTTGTTTGCGGCAGCCGGGGTGAGCCGGGTGACCCGGAGATTAAATCCCACTGCGGCGAAGGGGGCGGTCGGCGAGCAGATAATCCGCATCGGCCTCGACCAGCATCAGCCGGTTGCGGCAGCAAGGGAGAACGAGCAGCTTCTTGATGCCTTCCTTCAGCTCGTCCAATTCCCGGAGTCCCAGAGGAAGCAGAATATGCTCTTTGGGACAGAAGGGGCAGGTTTGGATATACAGATCTTTACCGATCCGGTCATAGGGCCATGTACGCTCAAAGGGGATCATCGCCCGTTACTCCGCTTCCGGCTTGCCGGCCGATTCATCGGGCTTCGCCTGGCTTTCGTCCGGCTTGGCACTCGCGAGCTCTGCCAGCTTCTGCAGCAAAATATGCTGCGGCATATGCATTAGGTGCTCCAGGGGCACATTCAATTGCTTGGCCAGCTTCTGGGCTGTTTCCGGTGAAATTTGCAAGGGTCTCATCGTTGTCTTCTCTCCCGTCCCTCTGTGTATAGTCTTCATTTAAACATATCCGGGACCAGGATATCAACCAGAATGTGGGTCAGGTACAGCCTGGGATTCGGTATCGGATTATGGTTTAATAATAGGGAATACCTAAATTTTAGGATGGAAGGGTGCGGTGCGTCTTATGCAAAGTCCATTGCCACAAACATGGGATTTGGATACGTTCTTCCCGGGAGGCAGCCAATCGGCCGCTTTTCGCGAGTTTTTGAGCAAGCTGGAGGCAGACTTGAAGGAGCTCCATACTTTGCTGATTGGATTGGACGCTCCTCAGACGGCAGCCTCTGCGGATGAGCTGCTGCCCGTTATCGGGCTGCTGCAGACCGTACTGCTCGCTCTGCGCGAGGCAGGCTCGTTCACAGGCTGCCTGGCTGCGGAAAATCAGAATGACAAGGCCGCTGTGCTGCTAGCGGGGAAGGTGAAGGCGGTCGAAGCAGATTATGCGACGGCGCTTACGCTGTTCGATGATCTGCTGACGCGAGTTGGCAGCGAAGCTTGGGAGGCGCTGCTGGCGAAGCCGGAGGTTGCCGAGATCGTCTACCCGCTGCAGGAGCGTAAGGCGCTCGCAGCCGATAAGCTTCCGCCGGAACAGGAAGCGCTGATCAACGATCTGGCCGTTGACGGGTATCATGGCTGGGGCGAGCTGTACAATACGACGGTGAGCAAGTTCCGAATCCCCTATGAGGAAGGCGGAAAGGTCACGGAGCTATCCGCGGGCCAGGCAGCGAACCGGATGCACAGTCCAGACCGCAAGGTGCGGCAGGAGCTATTCCGTCTATGGGAGAACAAATGGGCGGAGCATGCCGATTATTGCGCTGACGCGCTGAACCATCTCGGCGGATTCCGGCTCAAGCTGTATGAGCGACGGGGCTGGGAGGGCATACATAAGGAACCGCTGGAGATCAACCGGATGTCGAAGGAAACCTTGGACGCAATGTGGAACGTCATCGAGGGCGGTAAGGAGATATTCCTGCACTATCTGGAACGCAAGGCCAAGCTGCTGGGCGTTCCCAAGCTGAGCTGGTACGATGTCGAGGCTCCCGTCGGCGAAGGAAGTCAGACCTTCAGTTACGATGAGGGCGCGGCACTGATCGTGGAGCAATTCAGGAGGTTCAGCCCGAAGATGGCGGATTTTGCCGTCAAGGCGTTTGAGAGCCGGTGGATCGAGGCGGAGGACCGCGACGGCAAGCGGCCTGGCGGCTTCTGCACGTCTTTCCCGGTGAGCGAGCAGACGCGCATCTTCATGACCTATGGGGGAACGGCCTCCAACGTTGCGACCTTGGCGCATGAGCTCGGACACGGCTACCATCAGCATGTGATGAATGATTTGCCCGCGCTGGCCCAGGAATACGCGATGAACGTTGCGGAGACCGCTTCGACCTTCGCCGAGATGGTTGTGGCTGACGCGGCGGTGAAAGCGGCGGAGACCGAAGCGGAGCGTCTTACGCTGCTGGAGGACAAAATTCAGCGTTCGGTCGCCTTCTACATGAACATTCACGCACGCTTCTTGTTCGAGACCGAATTCTATGAGGAGCGCCGTCAGGGACTGGTGAGCGTCGAGCGGCTCAACGAATTGATGGAAAGCGCGCAGAAGCGGGCGTTCCGCGATGCACTGGATGAGTATCATCCGCACTTCTGGGCATCCAAGCTGCACTTCTACATTACGGAGGTGCCGTTCTATAACTTCCCGTATACGTTCGGCTACATGTTCAGCACGGGCTTATACGCAGAGGCACTGCAGCGGGGCGAGGCATTCGAGGAGCAGTATATTGCGCTTCTGCGCGATACAGGACGCATGACGGTAGAGGAACTGGCCGAGAAGCATCTGGGCATTGACCTGAGCAAGCCGGACTTCTGGCAGCGGGCGCTGGACCTGTCTGTAGCTGACGTTGAGGAATTTCTGCGGTTGACGTAATCGCAAAGGCATAGCCAAGAAAAAAGGCTTCTTCTGGACAACGTGGCGTGGTAGTCACGTATGCCGGAGGGAGCCTCTTTGGATTGGTGCGGTTTACTATGCGTCCAGGAGCACCTGCCTGGCAAGAGCTACAGCTTGAAAATATTCATCGTCTGCTGAAGCTGAGTGACGAGCCGCGTCATCGTCTCCGATTGCGAGACGATGGCTTGTACGGCCGCGATCTGCTCGCCCATCGAGGCGGATACTTCCTGCGTGCCTGCGGCAGACTCCTCGGTAATGGCGGAGATATTTTCCATCGTAGCGGCGATCTGCTGGGCGCTGGTCAACATATGCTCGCTTTCCTTGACGAACGTGGAAATTTGCTCGGAGATGAAGGACACGCTGCTGACAATTTCAGCGAAGACGGTCTCCGTCTCCGTGATGAGCCGGGTCTGTTCATGAACGACCTTCTCGTTCTCGGCCATGGATGCAAGAGCTTCCTTGATGCCTTGCTCAATGTCACGGACCAGACCGAATACCTCCTTGGTGGACGTTGTCGACTCCTCGGCGAGCTTGCGGACTTCCTGGGCTACGACGGCAAACCCCTTGCCGTGCTCACCTGCGCGGGCAGCCTCGATGGAGGCGTTGAGCGATAGCAGGTTGGTCTGCTCGGCGATCTCGGAGATCGAGCGAGTCATGGTCGAAATGCCGCCCGCCAGCTCCGCCAGGGAATGGATCGTCTGCGACACGTTGGCGGTAGCGACAACGTTCTTGCGGACACCGTCGCTCTGGGTCTCAACCGACTGTAGGCCTTTATTGACAAGCGCCAGCATGTGGTCGGATCGGGAGCTCATCTCGCGGGTGGAGTCCGCGTAGGTGGAGACTTTAAACTCAATATCCTTGGTGGCGGCCGATACGCTGCTGATTTCCTCGGAAATCTGGTGGGCTCCAGCGGCCAGCTCATTGGCTGCGGTGGCCGCATCCTCCAGCACCGCCTTCATGCTCTCATTCTTATAGTAAATATCACGGCTGGAATCGGAAACCTGTCGGGAAGCCTTCCCCGTATCCGTCAAAATCTCACGCAGCTTCTCCGTCATCCGATTGAAGGAATGGGCCAATTCTCCCAGAGCGTCATCGGAACGAACGGAAATTTGCGCGGTAAAGTCGCCTTTCGAAATGCTGAGGGCGGCCCTGGACACATCGCTAATGGGTTGTGTAAGCGCTCTCTCTAAAAAATTTACAAAGGGGAAGCTTAGGCCGATCATGGCCACGAGAAACCCGATTCCCAGCAGCATACCGGAATCGGCGCGCAGGATAAAGATCAGCATGGCAAGGGAGTAGAGCAAGACGATCGCGTAGCAGCCGATCTGAAGCTTCGTTTTAAACGATAATCCGGAAAACCAGTTCATACCCAAACGACCCCTTCAAAGGTAATATAGGATTAACGTCTCACGAGAGGATCCCAACCCTATGGGTAATTATACCACCCCATGGAAGTTTTGGTCTATACAATTCGGACAAATCAATAGGTCTTAACAAGTTAAATTTTTTAGCGAAAATAGTTAATTTTTGTTGATAAATGGGTATTGTTGCCCTATAATAGGTCTACAGGCCTGTTATACAATATATTCCATATTATTTAAATGAAAGGAGCTGTAATATGATTCTGGAACAACTTCCGTTGGCCAGACAATTGGATCTTGTTTTCCGCGAGTTGAAGGAGGAGCTTACTTCCCTGACTTCCGGCACCGTTTTCGTTCAAATCCGCAATAACATGGTAGGCAAATTTGGTATTCGTGCTTTTCCGCTGGAGAGTAAGGGAACGGAGGTCAAGAAGGCCGATCGCGGCTTGTCGGAAAGCCATCAATTGTCGTTCCGTCAGACCGCACTCGAATCCCTGAAGCTTAAGAAGTGGTCGCATGGGGAAATTCAGTTTGAATTCGCGATGCGCCAGAATCTGTTATGCACATCGGTTACCTTTGAATCCAACTATAATATGGCTAACCTGCTTGGCTCTTCTAGAAATAAAGGTCATGAATTTTAGTACCCCGTATTCAGCAATTATATGTTATATAGATCATACATCCTAAGCATGATAAGAAGGCCCTGATGTTTCGGGGCCTTTTTTGGCATGCTTTGAGTTATTCCGCAAAAAGGGCTCGCACGAGGATTGACTGGAGCTGAGGGTCAGGATTATAATGGGTTCATAACATATGAACGTATACTCATATATTTGTTTTTTGAGGAGTGACTGTTATGGAATCAGCGAATGAAACCGTGAAGCGCGAGCTGCTGCTCGAGGGGTTGGATTGCACCAATTGCGCGGCAAAAATTGAAAAAGGCGTCGGCAAAATTGACGGAATCGCCTCATGTACGGTCAATTTTGTAACCCAAACCTTAACCGTTCAGGCGGATATAGCCAGGGAAGAGGAACTGGTATCGCAAGCTGTGAAAACGGTGACCCAGCTAGAGCCTCATGTCCGCGCTAAAGTCAAGGCGCGCCGGATCGCGGCCAGCCCTGTCGCCGCAGCAGCGGAGAAGGAGCTTGGCTCCGCTTCGACAGAAGAGAAGACTGCGGGCGCTGCTTGCTGCGGCGGGCATTCTCACGATCACGCCGATCACAATCCGGGTCATTCGCATGCTCACGACCACGGTCATGCGCACGGAGGACATGTTCATGAAGAAGCACATCCTCATCAGCACGGCCGGGAGCATAGCGGCCACAGGCATGATCACGGTCATGCCGCTGCGTCGGAGGACGAGGCTCACGCAGAGGGGCATGAGGGACATTCGCATGATCACGGTCAAGGAAGGACGACGAAGCTTGTCATGAGGCTGGCGGCTGGCGCTGCACTCAGCGCAGCCGGCTACTGGCTGGGTCTGCCCGGCTGGGCGGAGCTGATGCTGTTCTTGGCAGCCTATCTTGTCATCGGCGGGGATGTGGTGCTGCAGGCCGTCAAAAATATTGGACGCGGGCAAGTATTCGACGAATACTTCCTGATGTCAGTCGCTACGGTGGGAGCCTTCGCCATCGGAGAGTATCCGGAAGGTGTCGCGGTTATGTTTTTCTATCAGGTCGGGGAGCTGTTCCAAGGCATCGCCGTCAACCGCTCCAGAAAGTCCATCAGCTCTCTGATGGATATCCGGCCGGACTACGCTAACCTGCAGGCCGGAGACGGCATTCGCCGCGTAGCGCCTGAGGAGGTGGCGATCGGCGACCTGATTATCGTGAAGCCGGGTGAGAAGGTGCCCTTGGACGGTAAGGTCGTCAGCGGCCGTTCCGCGGTGGATACCTCGGCCCTGACCGGCGAATCCCTGCCCCGCGAGGTCGAACCGGGCAGCGGCGTTCTGAGCGGATTTATGAACAAAAACGGCGTGTTGACCGTGGAAGTTACCAAGGAGTTCGGTGAATCGACCGTATCGAAGATTTTGGAGCTGGTCGAGCATGCAAGCAGCAAGAAAGCACCGACGGAGAAGTTTGTCACCAAGTTCGCCCGTTATTATACCCCTGTTGTCGTCATTGTCGCGCTGCTGCTGGCCGTGGTGCCCCCGCTGGTCATCAGTGGAGCTACATTCTCGGAGTGGATCTACCGCGCGTTGGTGTTCCTGGTCATCTCTTGCCCGTGCGCGCTGGTCATCTCGATTCCGCTAGGCTTCTTCGGCGGCATAGGCGCTGCCTCCCGGGCAGGCATTCTGGTCAAAGGCAGCAATTATCTGGAAGCTCTGAATGATGTTCAATACGTCGTCTTCGACAAAACAGGAACCCTGACGAAAGGCGCCTTTGCCGTCACAGGCATCTACCCGGAAGGTCAGCGCTCCAAGGAGGAGCTGCTTCGAAACGCGGCTTACGCGGAGCTGCATTCCAATCACCCGATAGCGGAATCGGTGCGGGCCGCCTACGGCAAGCCTATCGATGAGAGCCGGCTGGAGGATTACAACGAAATCTCCGGCCACGGCGTCGAGGTGCGGTTTGACGGTCAATCCGTGCTGGCGGGCAACGCCAGACTGATGGAGAGGGAAGGGCTAACGTTCGCAGCGCCTCCAGAGGCCGGAACGATCATTCACATGGCGATCGGCGGCAGCTACGCGGGATATCTGGTCATTTCCGACGAGGTTAAGGACGATGCGGCCGAAGCGATCCGCCAGCTGAAGCAGCTTGGCATCAAGCGGACTGTCATGCTGACCGGCGATGCCCGAGCAGTCGCAGAGTCCGTAGGCCGGCAGCTTGGCGTCGACGAGGTGCATGCGGAGCTGCTGCCCCAGCATAAGGTCGAGCAGCTGGAACGGCTGGAGCAGCAGAAGTCAGCGAAGGAAAAGACGATATTTGTCGGAGACGGTATCAATGATACGCCGGTACTGGCCCGCGCCGATGTCGGGATCGCGATGGGTGGACTGGGGTCGGATGCTGCGATCGAAGCGGCGGATATCGTGATTATGACCGATGAGCCGTCCAAGATTGCGACAGCCATTCACATCGCCAAACAGACGCGCCGCATCGTCTGGCAAAATATCGGGTTTGCCCTCGGGGTCAAAGCATTGTTCCTGTTGCTGGGAGCCTTCGGCATTGCAACCATGTGGGAAGCTGTATTCTCAGATGTCGGGGTAACCCTGCTGGCTGTATTGAACGCGATGCGCGTGCTGCGTCTGCGTGACTACGCCTGATTAAGAAGAACGAAGAGCCTGCCGGTCAACGGCAGGTTTTTCGTGTTTATGGCATGGACGATGAGGCGATTGGAAGCAGGCTTCACAGAAAAAGGGACACGACTCCCGACATTATCGGACAGTAGGGGGAGGATTAGGGGTTGACAGGAGAGACCCCCCTGTTATACTGAAAGTGATAATCATTATCAATAAAATACATATAGACGGGGTGCTTATCATGTTGTCCGGCAAATCAAGAAAGTTGTTATCTCTGCTTGCGTTAAGTTTGGCTCTTACGGTCAGTGCATGCGGAGGCGGGGGAAATCAGGCAAAGGAAGCGGCGAAGCCCGCTGAACCAGCTTCCACATCTTCTGCAGCGCAGACCGCGAATCCGGCTCCGGCGGCGGCCGAGACGAAAAAAATCACTCACGCGCTCGGAGAGACAGAGGTACCCGCGCAGGTAAGCCGGGTCGTATCGCTGACTCCACATTTCGCCGATCACCTGGTATCGCTGGGCATTACGCCTGTCGGCTCAGTCGTACGCGAGGGCGGAGATTTTGAACCGTATCTGGCAGCTCAACTGAAGGGGACGGATTCCGTAGGCCAGTCATCGGCACCGAGTCTGGAGAAGCTGGTGACGCTGAAGCCCGACCTGATCCTGGCGGTGGAGAAGGATCACTCCAAAGTGTATGAGACTTTGAAGAAAACGGCTCCTACGCTCGTATACACAGATAAGGAAATGGAGCAGGACTGGGCCAGCGTGTTCCTGAAGGTAGCGGAAGCCGTAGGCAAGGAAGCGGAAGGGAGGCAGAAGCTGCAAGCGTTCGGAGATAAAACGAAGGCTCTTCAGGGGAAGCTTGCTGCCAAGCTGGGCAATCAGACCGTCGTATTCTTCAAGGTCACGGACAAGGATACGCGCATCCTGAGCAAAAACAGCCCGCTCGGAAAAATCGCTTACGAGCAGCTTGGCCTGAAGGCGCCTCAGGGCATGCCTGACGGAGAAGGCGAGATCAAGATCGCCATCGAGAAGCTGCCTGAGCTGAACCCGGATTATATCTTCGTGATGGATACGAACGTGCCGGATTATGCCGCCAAGCTGAATGAAGCGATGCAGACGCCGCTGTGGCAGAGCCTCAATGCCTTGAAGAACAAGCATGTGTACATGGTGCCGCTCCGTGCAACGAAAACCGGCTTTGGACTTATGATGCACAATCAGTTCGTCGACGAAGTACAGAAGGCGCTGCTCGGATCATGAGTTCCCGGCCGTCTATCGCACGACGGCCTGACTGCCTTCCCGGGGCGATGAATCAGAAGAGAAGGCTGTCGCCTTCTTTTCTGATTTTTCTCGTTTCGGCGGGTATTCTGGCCGGGCTGCTTATCTCGGTGACGACAGGAGCCGCTTCGATTTCTCCGACCACGGTGAAGGAAGCCTTCCTGCATTATGACCGGACTTCGGTGCAGCATTACACAGTGATGTCCGTCCGGCTGCCCCGTGCGGTCATTGCCGTCCTCATCGGCGCAGGCCTCGCCGTATCGGGAGCGATTATGCAGGGGATGACGCGCAATCCGCTGGCCAGCCCGAGCATTATGGGCGTATCGGCAGGCTCCGGTTTTGCTGTCGTAGGCGCCTTTATCTTCTTTCCAGCGCTGTCTTACCAGGCGATGATCCTCGTATCGATGGCCGGTGCAGCGCTCGGGACGATGCTGGTCTTCGGCGCGGGAACTGCGGCCTCGTATATCGGCTCGGCATCCCATACGCATGTACGGCTTGCCCTGGCCGGGGCAGCGGTCAGCGCCATGCTGGGCGCGGTGTCCGAGGGGATGCAAATTTACTACGGCATCGCCCAGGACATCATGTTCTGGTATGCGGCGGGCATCTCCGGCGTGAAGTGGGTGCATGTACAGACGATGCTGCCTTGGGCGGCGGCGGGTCTGACCGCCGGAATGCTGCTTGCCCGCAGCATCACGCTGCTGGGCCTGGGCGAGGATTCCGCAGCGGGACTCGGGCTGCGGGTAGGCCGGGTCAAGCTGGCCGGAGCGCTGACTGTGTTCGTGCTGACCGGCTCGGCGGTAGCCGTAGCGGGGCCGATCGGCTTTATCGGGCTGATGATTCCGCATCTGACCCGCTTTCTCATCGGGGTCGATTACCGCTGGGTGATCCCCTGTTCGGCTCTGCTCGGCGGCTTCCTGCTGCTGGCGGCGGATACGGCCGCCCGGCTGGTGAATCCTCCCCAGGAGACGCCGGTCGGTATATTGACCGCGCTGCTGGGCATTCCTTTTTTCCTGTATCTCGCCCGTAAGGAAGGGAAGGGGGCCGTATGAGCACCCAGCGCCGCACCCTGGTTACTGTTATCGTCCTGCTGCTTCTGCTGGCTGTCATCTTCTTCATAAGCGTTAATTCGGGGCTCGTCCGGCTCACACCGGTGGAGACCGTGCACACCCTGCTGGGCCAAGGGACACCCGATGCCCGGCTCATCTTATTCGACATCCGGCTGCCCCGGATTGTCATCGCCCTGCTGGTCGGCGCAGGCTTTGCCGTGGCTGGGGCGATCATGCAGGGCGTATCCCGCAATGCGCTGGCCGATACGGGGCTGCTGGGCATCAATGCCGGAGCGGGCTTGGCTATTGTCTTGTATGTGGTATTCGGCTATGGCAAGCTCCAGTATGCCCCGGTAGTCGCCCTGCCGGCGGTTGCGTTCGTCGGGGCTGCCTTAGCTGCCCTGTTCGTATTTCTGCTCGCGCTTAAAGACGGCCAGCTGGCCCCGGTACGGCTCGTGCTGGTTGGCATCGCCACAGGAGCGGGTATTAGCGCAGCGATGCTGTTTTTTACCTACCGGATGAATGCTTACAACTATACGTTCGTGAAAATCTGGCTGACGGGAAGCATTTGGGGCACCAACTGGCTCTACGTACAGGCTGCGCTGCTCTGGGTGGCAGTGCTGGTGCCGCTGGCCGTCTACAAGGGTTACCGGATCAACCTGTTGACCTTGGGCGATCCTATCGCGACCGGTCTGGGCGTCGCGGTGCAGCGCGAGCGTCTGGTCCTGATGGCTGTCGCAGTCGGACTCGCGGGGGCATGCGTCGCAGTGGCCGGAAGCATCGGCTTCGTCGGGCTGATCGCACCGCATCTGGCCCGCCGGCTGTTTCCGGCCGACTACCGGCTGCTGCTGCCGGGCGCGGCCCTGCTGGGCGCGATTCTCGTGCTTACCGCTGATACCATCGGCCGAACGATGGCGCAGCCGGTGGAAATTCCAGTGGGCGTCGTGGTTGCCGCCGTCGGAGCCCCCTACTTCCTGTATCTGCTGATCCGCAAGCCGTGAAACCAAGCTGGAGGCTCAGGATATGGATATTCCAGCGTCGCGACGGGTCCAGGGAAAATAGGGGGAGGCGTGAAGCAAGCTCATCGTCTATAATAAAAGGACAGCATAAAGAAAAACGGCTCCGGAAGGAGCCGCCCTTAAGTATTCGTGGTGTTGCCTTATCGGGAAAATTTGCCGGCCAGCTGCTGCTCGGCGATTTGAACGAGACGACGTGTAATATGACCACCGATCGCACCCGTGTCGCGGGTAGCCATGAAGCCATAGTAGCCGTCTTGAGGAATTTGAATGCCCAGTTCTTGAGCAACTTCATACTTCAGCTGGTCCAAAGCCTGGGAGGCTTGAGGAACGACCAAAGCGTTGCTGCTGCGGGATTGTCCTGCACCCATTGATATCACCTCCGTTCTGATAGGTAGTATGTTCCACAAAAGGACTTCTACTCAATTTGGAAATTGGTAAATCTGTCCATTAGCGCGAAAAGGGGATGAACAGCATGTCTTTTGCACTCAGCTACCGCAACTGGTCCTTTGACCGTGACCTGCAAATCGTGCACGCCGATGTCAGGCTTGAGATTGACGGCGAATCGGTCATCGACGAGCCGCTCTGTATCGATGTAGGCCTGCCGGCCCTGCTGCTGAGCGCGCAGCGGGATGTGCGGCCCGACCGCTGGGCTGGGATTGAGGCCTGGGACAAGGTGCCCTTCTTCATCTGCGGCTGCGGCGACCCGGAATGCCGCGGCTTCTCCTTCATCGCCCGGCACCGCCAAGGCGAGCCGCTGCTCGATCTGCAGGAGGTCGAGGAGTCCCAGGACGGGGAGCCACGCCCGCTGGCCGATTACCAGATCGACCGGGCGGAGTACATCCGGCAGGTCCGGGACATCGGCGAGACGTTCCTGGCCTTCGTGGAGCCGCTCGACTATAGGCCGCTCTACGCGGACACGGTACCTACGGTTCGCAGGCTGCTAGCTGAGCTGTCTCGGCAGGAAATCGACGTTCAGGGATTTGCATCGGGTCAGAGCTCATAGGTCAGCAGATCGACAGGCTGTGAACTTAATACCGATCGGGTGAAAAGCTCACCTGTCTAAGATCTCAAGCTCCGGCATCCAGCGGCGCATATGCTGCCTCAGCTCATCGCGGATGCTGGAGGCGCCCTTCAGCTCATGCTCTTCCACAGACGCAAGCGGTACGACACGGTATCCTCTCCAATCGGAGAACCGGATATAGGTCGGCATGATGCTTGCGTGCTCAACCGTTACGCCGCCCGGGCTATCGCCTGAAGCGGCTTTTTTGCGCAGCTTGGCCTGGAGGATGCCGCCGATGCGTGTATACGGCCCCGGCTGCTTCTGGGCCGCGATGAAATTGCCGAGCGAATAAACGGCCAGGCTGCGGCTGCCATGTCCGTCATCCACCCATTCGGCAGGCTGCAGCACATGCGGATGATGGCCCAGGATCAGGACCGCTCCGGCCGAAGCCGCCAGTCGGACGAGCTCCTGCTGACCGGCGTTCGGCAGACGCTGGTACTCGTTGCCAAAGTGTAGGCTCACGATGACGGCATCGGCGCTTTGTCTGGCCTGGCTAACCTCTTGTTTCAGCGCCTCCTTATCCAGCCTGTGGACGAGATATTCCTTTCCCGGCGGGGAGAGGATACCGTTCGTTCCGTAGGTATAGGCCAGGAATGCCAGCTTCAGCCCGTGCTTCTCCAAGATGCGCAGACGCCTGCGGTCGGCTTCATCCGTGCTGGCTCCCGTATATTCGACCCCCAGCGTGCGCCAATGTGCGATGGCCCGCTGCAAGGCTCTCTCCCCGCGGTCCAGCGCGTGATTATTAGCCATGGTTACGAGGTCGAGACCAGCGTCGCGCAGTGCGTCAGCTACTTCGAAGGGACTGTTGAATGCCGGATAATCGGACAGTCCGATGGCAGCTCCGCCTGTCACGCTCTCCTGATTGGCTATCGCAATATCCGCCGTCTCCAGCATGCTCTTGACGGGGGCCAGCATCGGGCGGAAGTCGAAGGAGTTCCCGGTTCGGGCATCCTCGTAGACGGACCGATGGAGCAGGACATCTCCGACGGCTGCAAGCGTGACGGCGGGCTCCGGAGCAGGCGGGCCTGCCTGCTGCATGCTTTCCTCAGGAAGTGGCACGGACAAGCTGCCTGTTCCGCCTCCTGTATGCTGCAGCTCGTGGACGGAGGCATCGGGAGCTGGCGGCTTTCCTTGCCTGGACAGGGTCGAACAGGAGCTGGAGACAACCGCTAGAAGAAGCGCACCGGCTATGGCGATGAGCCTGGGGGATCCCCAGATTTGTTTCAAGTCGGATCCACCTCCTGTTTTCCCATACTATCCCCAGATGGACAAATCCGCAGGGGATGAAACTATTTCCTGCATACAACGTTTAACGGTATACAAAGACGTAAGCTGAGAGGGGGAGGCAGATATGGAAGCTCGCACTGTCTACTTTCGCGAAAATTTTTTCTCCAGCGGAGAAACGGAAATTCTGGATGAAGCCCAGCGGCAGGTAGGGAGGTTGGATCTGCACAGCATGTTTCATTCTGGAGTGACCGTATACAGCTCCGGCGGACTCGCGTCCTATAGCGGCAAATTCCGTTTTTTCTCCAACAAATGGTTCGTTTACAGTGGGAACGAGCAGGAAATGGGCGTATTGAGGTCCAGAATTTCGTTTCTGTCCCAACGATATGAATACGATAGTTTCCGTCACGGGATATTCACGATCGAGGCCCCTGCTTTCTCCAAAGATTATACGGTCGTTGCCCCTAATGGGCAGGTAGCTGCGGAATTCCGCCGGATTAGCCACTTCTTCGCTTCCGGAGCATTTGAGCTGACCAATCATTCGGGACTGCAGATGCAGGAATTGATCGTGGTGGTCATGGGTGTTCATGCGATCCGGAAGCGGAAGCAGTCCTCGGCGAATACATGAAAAGTTTATGCATAAGACCTGACTTCCATAGGAATTTGGTTCAAAAGTCCTCATCATTCCAAGCTTTGTAACGGAAGTTACAGAATCTTGAATGTTGAATATGGTAGTATCGGCTTAGAGAGAAGTCAGTTCTACAAGACAAGATAGGGAGTGGAAGTATGCTGTTGTCCTGACGGATGAAGCAATGGAGGGCGATATCCTCGGGCGCAGTATATACACGGCTGAAGGACGGCTGATATTGAATAAAGGCGTCAAGCTTGACGATAAACGGATTGACACCATCAAGCGGCGAGGACAGCGTTACGTTGTTATCGAATCAAGAGTCGGTGAGACTTCCGGTACGGAGGGGATCAAGGCGGATTTACGCCGCCTGACGGAGCTGCTGCTCCAGGAACTGAACGAGAAGGCTCAGTTGGAAGAGGGGCTGAGCTTTGAGCCGATTAATGACTGGGCCGATCATGCAGCCGCCTCCTTCATGGAGCAGCCGGATGTTATTTATTATTATCAAGACCTCCGGCCCAGTGGCCCGGACTTGATCGGACACAGCTTGAACGTATGCTTGCTGTCCATGCTGACGGGCAGGGCGCTCGGTTATACGCTGCCTTAGGTGAAAGAAGTGGCGATTGGCAGTCTGCTGCATGACATGGGACTGGCCTATTCCGCGGCTGACAGCTTGCTTATCCAACACCCGGTGACCGGCTATGAACTGCTGCAAGCAGTACCTGGCATTTCCGAAGGGGCACTGAATATTGTCCTGCAGCATCATGAGCAACTGGATGGCAGAGGCTTTCCTCAAGGTATTACAGGGAAGGAGCTATCCGAAGGGGCACAGATTTGCGGAATCTGCAGTGATTGTGCATTTCTCAAGGCATTCGTACCCTACCCCTTGGGGACGGTTTATAAGGAAATGGGGGACAGGTATGCCTATTACTTCAGCCAAGCTTAGGTCGAAGATTCCTTTTTTCCAGGGCATAGATCCTGAACTTCTGAAGCGGATTGTACCGTATGTACAGGAGAAGACCTACAGGAAGGGAACGCTTATTTTCCTAGAGGGAAGCGAAGGGAATGAGATTTATTTCATCGCATCGGGGTCAGTCAGCATTCATACGTTCAATAAATCCAAGAAGGTCATCCTGGCCTTCTTTCAAGAAGGCGATTATTTCGGGGAGATGGCGCTGATCAAGCCGGGTCTCGTACGGTCGGCAACAGCGGAGACGATCGCGCCGACGCGGTTATTCGTGCTGCAGGGAACGGATTTTAAGTACCTGTTCGAGAATGACCGTAATTTGCTTTACTACCTGGTAGAGGACACGATGGATCGGCTGCGTAATGCGAACCGGCAGATCTATGATCTGACCTTCCTGAAGGTCCGTTCCCGCATCATGAAGCGGCTGAAGGGCTGGGCCGAGGAATATGCCGCTCCCAGACAAGCAGGCCCTGTCCTGATCCCGATGAAGCTGACCCATCAGCAGCTCGCCGATCTGGTCGGCGCCGTCCGCGAAACGGTATCCAAGGTGCTTCAGGAGCTGCAGGACGAGGGCCTGATCCAGATCAGGCAGAAGATGATTCAGGTGATCAGCATCAAGCAATTGGAGAGCAAGCTGCTGGAGGATGAATAACTCTGGGCTTGCCCGCTCCACTTAGAGACCGAAGTTCATATTCGGATACACATACGGGGTCTTGGCCGGCTCTGCCCGGACGACCTTTTCCACCTTGAGCACCATAATCTCCGCATCATTAAACTTCGTTTTTTCGATTTTGCCGGTTACCGTCACCCATCCGTCATTCTCGAGCGTCTTGGCTCTGTCATATTCGGCAAGTACGCCGAAGGGAGCGGCATCCGCCGAGCAGCACTGGATGGAGAAGCGCCCGATGACGAACTGCCGCTCGTTCATCTCCTCTTGACGGTAGACAAAGCCGGTGAGCTCCAGCTTCTTGCCCACGAAACGGTCGAGATACAGATCGACTGAGGTCAGCGTCTCCATGAAAAATTCTTCCGATACTTGGATCGTATCCTGCTTATACAGCTTCTTGGCATAATCAGCATATTGCTTGGTGAACCGGTCGGAAGGGAACAGCTCATCTGTCGGCCCAGCCGAGCCTGCTTGCTGAGCTTCCTTGCCCGCGTCGCCGGTCTGAGACGTGCGGCTGTCCGGAGCGGTAGCACCGGTACCGCCGCCGTTCGTTGGAGCTTCTCCAGTGCCCGAATCGGCGGCTGGGGAAGCCTTCTTCACCGAGCTGGCACTGCTCAGGTTCATTCCTTTCTTGGCCGCGAGACTGCTGCCCATGGTTGAGTCCGGGAGGGCGAAGCCGAGCAGCAGAGGCAGGATGAACAAGCCGTAGACGATGGTATGCTTGAAGACGGACCTGGACGGTGTGTGGTCATGACCGCAGTCGCAGTCCGGCTCATGCCGCTTGCGCAGCGTGCTGACGGCCAGGTAGGCCTGATGGGCGCCTACGGCATAGAGGCCCAAGGCGGACCACTTGACATAATCGGTCATGCGTGGAGCTATGTACAGGAGAATGCGTTCGCTTTGGACGAGATAGGCGATGTACCCGGCAAAGCCGAACAGGATCAACGCCTTGATGGCATGATGGAAGCTAAGCGTACGTGGACTCATCGGGTTCACCTCACAGGAAGAAAATACGTTCGAACAGCAGAGAGAACAACAAGGTGACTACGGTCACGAGTACGGTCAGCACGAGAACAAATCTGACACGGAATGCGGATAGGAGCATCAGGCTGCTCTTGATATCCAGCATCGGACCGAAGACCAGAAACGTCAGTAGTGAGCCGGTCGAGAAGGTCGTGACGAACGACGAGGCCACGAAGGCGTCAGAGGTGGAGCAGAGCGACAGGATATAAGCGAAGCCCATCATAAACAGATGGGAGCTGATCGTGCCTTCGCCGATGGCGGCCAGGCTATCGCGCGACATGAAGGTTTGGATGATGGCGGTCAGCATGGCGCCGAAAATTAAATATTTACCCATATCGAAAAATTCTTCGGACGCATGGCTGAGCACGCCAGCTGCCTTCCCTTTCAATCCGCGGCCGGCGCTGCTATGGGCGGCATGACCGGCGCCATGAATATGGCCTCCTGCGTGGACGTGACCATGTTCATGGTTGTGGTTGTGATCGTGATGGTGCCCATGATCATGATGATGGTGGTCGTGTCCATGATCGTGATGATGCGCATGTCCGTGCAGGTGTCCATGGTTGTGCCCATGGTCGTGTTCATGGGTACCCTCTGTCTGGCTGCGCAGAGGATTCGACCGGACGAACCGGTAGACGATCAGACCGACTGCCGCGGCTACGACAAAGGCGAGTGCCATCCGGGAGTAGGCGATCTCTGGGCGGGTACGGAAGGCCATGAAGGTGGAGGCATAGACGACCGGATTAATGATCGGTCCCGCTAGAATAAACACGACGGCTACATAAGCCGGCATGCCTTTGCGAATCAGACGCCGGATGACAGGAATCATGCCGCATTCGCAGAGAGGGAAGATGATGCCCACCAGGCACGCGAACAAGATGCCGAGGATCGGGTTTTTCGGAGTCCAGCGGCGGATAGTCTGCTCAGATACGAACATCTGCAGTACGGCGGACACGAGGACGCCTAGCAGGACGAAGGGCAGCGCCTCTAGGATGATGCTGATAAACATCGTCTTGAAGTTTTGCATCGCATCGGAGCTGATCCAGGACAGATCGGGCTGCTGCTTCTGCGTGAAGATCAGTACAAGCATAAGCAGGCATAGAACGGCCAGGATATTAGTGATCCAGCGTTGGATAGTCATGGACACGATCCCATTTCTCCTTCTATAAACGTAATAATTATTATTATATCGTATGCACGAGCCCTTGAATATAGGACGAGTTTTTTTCGGAAGGAAGAATTTGGGCGGGAGGTGGTTGACATCGCATGATGCGTTCGATACAATGCTCCTAATAAGCAATGACGGGAACAAGTAAGCGGCAGTGCGCTTGATCAGAGAGCCGGTGGGTGGTGCGAACCGGCAGGCGGCGCCGACTGAATGGATCCCTGAGCTGAAGGTGGAACGGCCGCGCGATTACCGGGCCCGGGACGGATAATTAACTTTCCGTTGAATGCGTGAGCAAGTATACCTGTCCGGCTGACTCCCCGTTACAGGAGCCATAAGGTTTGCATAATTCAGGCACTGACTGGATGAGGATATCATCTGGCGGGTCGTTCATGCAGGCGAATTAGGGTGGCACCACGGTCTCTCGTCCCTTGCGGGGAGAGGCCTTTTTTGTATGCATTTTTGGGTAAAGAAACGAGAAGAGTCTAGAATATCGGGAGGTAATGAACAATGACAAAGCTGCGGGTATTATCGGGCATGCAGCCCAGCGGTCAACTGACCCTCGGCAACTATATCGGCGCCTTGCGCAATTATGTCAAGCTGCAGCATACGCATGACTGCTACTTCATGGTCGTCGATCTTCATGCGGTTACAGTTCCGCAGGAGCCTGCAGCGCTGCGGGAGCAGACAGAATCCGTAGCGGCTCTGTATCTGGCGGCAGGCATCGATCCTGAGCAGGCAACGGTCTTCCTGCAATCCAGCGTGAGCGCGCACGCGGAGCTCGGATGGTTATTGACGACGATGACCTATATGGGCGAGCTGGAGCGTATGACCCAGTTCAAGGATAAATCGGAGGGCAAGGAGTCGGTAGGCGCGGGCTTATTCACGTATCCGTCTCTGATGGCTGCGGATATTCTCCTGTACAATGCGGATCAGGTGCCGGTAGGCGACGACCAGAAGCAGCATCTGGAGCTGACGAGGGATTTGGCGCACCGGTTCAACGGCCGTTACGGGGACACGTTCAAGATTCCTCAAGGATATATTCCGGAGGTAGGCGCGCGCGTCATGTCACTGGACGATGCATCCAAGAAGATGAGCAAGAGCAGTCCGAACGCCGGCAGCTATATTGCGCTGCTCGATCCGCCGGATGTGATCCGTAAGAAGATCAGCCGGGCCGTGACCGACTCAGGCCGCGAGGTGAAATATGATCCTGCGGGCAAGCCGGAGGTCAGCAATCTGCTCAGCATCTATTCCGCTGTTACGGATAAGCCGATTACAGAGATCGAAGCGATGTACGACGGGCAGGGGTACGGACCGTTCAAGAAAGGGCTGGGCGAAGCCGTGGTCGAGCTGCTCGAGCCGCTGCAGCAGACTTACCGGGATATTCGCGAGTCCGGCGAGCTGCACCGGATTCTGCGGCAAGGGCAGGAGCGTGCGCAGGAACAGGCCGAGCGGACGCTGAGCGAAGTCAAAGCCAAGATGGGCTTCGTTACCCTCTGAACGAATAAGCAAGTATTCACAGACAAAGAGCTCATTCCAACCGGTTGAACGGGGGAATGAGCTCTTTTTGAGTTTTGGCTGCCGGACACCCGGACAGAGAGTGTAATGCGAACCTGGCTACTTCTCACCCGAATGGGACGACTGCTCGCGTTTTCTCCGCTGCCTGGCCTTGACGATAAAGCCCGAGCCGATGAAGAACAGGGAGACGATGGCGGCGAGTACAGCCATCCAGGGGCGGCCTGCTGCCATGAAGAAGCTGATAGCAGCTAGCAGCGCCGTACCGAGCACGGCATAGATCAGTGCAAGTGGTTTGTTCATAAGGTTTAAGTTGCCCCTTTGACTGTAAAAGTTTGAAACTGAATTTTTTTTCAAAGCGGCGTATAGTTTCCCGCGTCCGACACATAATAAGTTTGCAAGCTTGCAAATACATCAAAGACATTATCCAATCGAAAGGAGTGCTGAACATGGGTGCAGGTCAATCCCGCAGCAGCAACGCTCTGGTAGTGCCACAAGCTTCTCAGGCATTGGATCAATTGAAGTATGAGGTAGCTCAGGAGCTGGGCATTCAAATCCCTCAAGACGGTTACTACGGCTACATGGCGTCCCGTGACACCGGTGCAATCGGTGGTCACATTACACGCCGCCTGGTGCAAATCGCCGAGCAAGCAATTGCAGGACAACAATCCCGCTAATTGCCCGGTCGGTCTTGTACCAAGCAAGATCGAATATAAAGCTCAAGGAGTTCGCTCCTTGGGCTTTTTCCTATGGACCCGGCCGGAGGCGCGCAACAAAGGGCGGACATGGCGGATACAGCATCCGCGCATGTCCCGCCCTTTGTCTGCTTTTCATTCCGCGTTCCCAATCCGCCGTAATCCGTGTATGCTTAATTCAGATCGACACGCAGCTTCTTCTCCAGCTTGGAATCATTCTTCCATCCAACGTAGGAATCGAGCGTTTCGTAGGCTTTGTCCATTCTGACGACAGCCACGAACGGATATTGCTTGCGATGCCGGTAGCGTACATCCGCCCAGCGTACCTCGTAGCCCCAGGCATGCTCCTTCATCTCCGAGCAGGCATAAGACGTAAAGTACAGGAATGAAGCTACATTCGGATGCGACTTGGAGGCGTCAACGGCAGGATGCTCATCGCAGCGCACCTGATCGACCCATTGGAGCTTGCCGTTCCTCAGCTCGCCCAGCCGGTAGGAGCCGTCCGTCCGTCGTTTCACAATCTGCCAGTTATGCAGGTGAACGGTCGGAATCAAGGTGTACCGTTCTCCCGGCTTATACTCGGGGTCGGATAGATGAAGTCTGGACTGGGTCCGGTGATGCTCCCAGGTGCGCCAGAGGTAATAAACGGCTGTCAGGCTGTACAGAATCGGGAAAATCACCTGTGGAGGCAGTACATGCACCGACCATAAGAAGATGGCGAGTACATGCGACAGGAAGATAAACGGGTCGAAAATGTGAATGATGTTCCAGGCCACCCATCGTTCCGAAAAAGGCCGGACCGCCTGAGTCCCATACGTGTTGAACAAGTCGGTGAAAACGTGAAAGGCGACGGCGATAAATACCCACATCGTGACGTGCAGCATCGGCAGACCTTTGAAGGTGAGCCCCAGCACGCTGGAGATGAGCGCGGTCCAGAGGACCAGCGCGGGCAAGGAATGAGACTTGCCACGGTGATTTTTGATGTACACGGCGTTGTTCTTCAGTCGTAGCAGCGTATCTGCATCGGGGGCCTGCGAGCCGGCAACGGTGCCGATCAGGACGGCCGTAGCGACCGCAGGGTCTGCGGCAACGACAGGATCGATATAAGCGAGTCCCGCCAAGCCCAGCCCAATGACGAGATGGGTTCCGGTATCCATGGACTTACCTCCTGGTCAAGCATAGTTCTGCCAACTGTCGTTTGCAGTCCACTACTAGTAGTGTATCATTTTCTTGAGCAAAATAAAGCTTCATCGGGAACAAAAAAACGTCGGGAGCGTGAATACTATGGGGATTGTGTTTACTGAGTATAAGATTGACGCCATACATCGTACTGATTATTTGACATGGGCCGCCGATTTGAAACAGGAGTTTGCGGAATTGGAGATTTACGAGGGGACGGAGCAGCCGAATTTGTTCGTAGAGATTTGGAGCGGCCTGAGTCAGGAGAAGTACGCGGCGCTGAAAGCGGCGAGAATCGGGGAGGACTCCCGGATCGCTCAGGATGAAGAGAGCGGCAGATGGAGGACGATGGAGCTGTGGGTGGCCGGAGGACGGCCTAAGATTCATATGTGGCAGTTCAGTCCGATCTCGGGTAAGGGCGTATGATTCCGTCGTATCGTATGCCATAAGCGGAGGAATGGTGTCAGACAGGCGGTCGTCATTTCCCAATATTAGTGCCTGAATTTCGGCGATGCTGCAGGGTACAGCGCTTTATAATAAAAGCATAATCCAGGTTAAGGAGTGCGCCCATGAGCATGGCTGAACGCAAAGAGGAATATTATAAGGCATTGCTGGAGAAAAACAGCGAATACGAGGGTTTATTCTACGTAGGCGTCAAGACTACGGGCGTCTTTTGCCGGCCAACCTGCCCCGCAAGGAAGCCTAAGTTTGAAAATTGCGAGTTCTACGAGACGGCGCAGCAGGCGCTGCTCGCCTCCTACAGGCCCTGCCAGCGGTGCCGGCCGCTATCTCATCCGAACCATGTGCCGGAGATTGTCCGCGTGCTGGTTGAGGCGGTCGAGCATAACCCGGAAAAACGATGGACCGGTCAAGATTTCAAAAATCTGTCCGTCGATGAATCGACGGCGCGTCGTCAATTCAAGAAGCGCTTCGGTATGACCTTTGTGGAATATGCACGGGCCCGGCGCATGGGGCTTGCTCTCAAGAAGATCAGGGCGGGCGAGCCCGTGATCGATAGTCAGCTATCAGCAGGCTATGAATCCAGCAGCGGCTTCCGAGATGCCTTCTCCCGCATTATGGGGGCGGCGCCTACCTTGGTGGACGAGCGGAGAATTCTGAAAGCGGCCTGGATCGATACGCGACTTGGCCCGATGATGGCTATAGGAGATGATCATGCTCTTCACCTACTGGAGTTTGTCGACCGCCGCGGACTGGAGCGAGAGGTGGAGCGTCACCGCAAGCGGACGCGCTCGGCGATTATTCCGGGAATGACCGAGCCCATCCGCTCCATCGAGAGGGAGCTCGGCGAATATTTCGAGGGGAAGCGGACTACCTTCGAAACTCCACTTTTTCTAGCGGGGTCGCCCTTCCAACAAAGCGTGTGGGAGCAGTTAATAAAGATACCGACGGGGGAAACGCGGTCTTATCTGGACCTTGCCCTATCGCTCGGGAAGCCAAAGGGATTTCGCGCTGTGGCTCAGGCCAACGGAGCCAACCAGCTTGCCATCGTAATTCCCTGTCACCGTGTCATCAATGCCAATGGCGATCTGGGCGGCTACGGGGGCGGTTTAACGCGCAAGAATTGGCTGCTGCAGCATGAGATGGGAGTCAAATAGGATGAAATCTCAAGCTGAACAGGCTGACCCCAGCCGCATGCTCACGCAGCGGCTGGGGTCAGCGTTTTGTTACAAGCCATTCCCACTTCCTGTCCATGCAGACCTGGATTAGTCCGTCTTCCATCTGGCGATCATCCCTCTGGCCATGTCCATATCGGCTTCTTTTCCTGTCGTCAGTGCGAACTTGGCGACTAGTGCTGGATATGCGGCCCATTGTTCTGCGATATGTTCATACATGCGTGGCCAGGTTCTGCCGCCCGCCTGTTCATAACGCCGCAGTAAATCACGGAGTCCCTCGGCGCCAAATAAGGCATACAGGATAACGAAATCTTTGCCGGGGTAGGCAATTTCGGCTTCAGTCCAATCAATCAGCCCGGTTACACGTTGGTTGCGGTCGACGAGAATATGAGGGGGATGCAGATCGCCATGATGGAGTACCGAATGCTCCGGCCAGTAGCTATCCGTAGTCAGCCATGCCGTCCAGCGCTCGGATAGCTTGGCCGGAATCGCGAAGCTCTGCTGGATCTCTTCGATGTTGGCGGCAAAAGCCTCCCGTGCTTCTTCCGGGGACTTGCAACGAACTCCAGACTGAACGGCCTCTGTATCATACTCATTCTGGAATTTCCACGATATGGGTCACGCGATTTCTTCCGTTTAGTTTCGAAGTATAGAGAGCTTGGTCGGCCTTCTTCAGAATCGTAGCATCGGTCTCCTCGGCCGTGTAGGTCGCTATACCGACACTGACGGTGAGGCTGCCTGTTATCCACGAGGATTCTGCGACGATCTGCCGCAAATGCTCGGCGATGCTTCTGGACTCCGGCCCATCGGTGCCCGGGAGGATCAGCACAAATTCTTCTCCGCCGTACCGGGCTGCAATATCCTCAGACCGGGCATGGGCTTTCAGAATACGGGCCAGCTGCTCCAGGACCTGATCCCCTGTCTGATGCCCGTAGGTGTCGTTGACCTTCTTGAAGTGATCGATATCCAGGATGCAAAGGGAGAAGGGCTGCAGCGTCTTATGGAACAAGGCAATTTGCTCTTCGAGCTTTTCCTGAAAATATCTCCGATTCTTCAATCCCGTAAGCTTATCGGTCGTAGACAATTCAACCAGGATCGTATTCATCTGGATCAGCTCTGCTTGTTTTTGCTCGATTTCCCTATGAATTTGCTCCAGCTTGGCCAGGGCCTGGTCCTTCTCCCAGTAGGCTTGTTCGATCTGCTTCTTGGCCGACCGGAGCTCCTGCTCGTACTCGATACGTTTGCCCATCGGCAGCAAGATACAATCTGTCAATTCCAGGCTATCGTTCTGGAATATTTTCCCGCTGAGCAGATAAGGGACCGACTGCCCGCTGGCATCCTTCAAGCTCAAAAATAACTCGTCCACATGCCCATTCAAGTTGATAAACGGGAAGAAGTAAGAATGAAAAATGAGTTTATTGGCCGTCGACATGAGCGATTCCATATGTTTGTCCAACAAATCAGCCCGGGTATACTTCATCTTATCGAGGAAGGTTTGATTCACATCGGCTATGGTTCCTTCATGGGTCAGGGAGATATAGCCGCAAGGTGCGTGGTTCAGCCGTTCATCCATTAGTTCAGGTGTCCTTTCAATCACGGGCGGATCTTCCTTCCGCCGCTATTCCAGATATTCATGAATCAGGCGAATCGTTTCGTCAGGATGGCTAATATGCGGATAATGCCCCTTAGCCTCCATGAGCTGGAACGTGCTGTTCTTCAAGTGCCGGTGCAAGTATTCTCCTGCTTCCAGCGGTACCACACTATCATCGGAGCATTGCATGATCAGCGTAGGAACGGCAGCCTGAGCCAGATCCCGTCTATGATCTGCAAAGAAGGTCACCTCCGCGAATTCTCTGGCAATGACAGGATCTGCAGAAATAAAGCTGCGCTCGAGTTCCTTGGATAGCATAGGCATCTCTGGATTATTCATGGCAAAGGGAGCCATGAAGCTTGCCCAGCCTGCAAAATTCATTTCCATCATATCCAGCAGCTCGATAATATCGCTCTTCTCGAACCCTCCGACATACTCGTCCGCCTCATTCAAATAACAAGCGGAAGGTCCGATCATGACCATCCGCTCAAAATATTCCGGCCGCTCGATGGACGCGAGCATCCCGATCATCGAGCTGATGGAGTGGCCAATAAAGATGACATCGCGAAGCCCGTAGGCTTCTATAATATCCAGCACGTCCTGGGCATAGCCGTGCAGGGTGTGATATTTCTTCGAGGTATATGCACTCAAATCCGATTTCCCCGAACCTACATAATCGAACAGAACCACTCGAAATTTCCGCTCCAAGGAAGGCAATATATACTTCCACATGCTCTGGTCGCATCCGAATCCATGGGCCAGCATGACGGTGCGTTCTCCTTCGCCAACCATCTTTACATTATTCCGTACACCCACGTCGCTCATCTTGGATGACTCCCTTATAATTGGTATTCTCTCCATTCTGAGGGGAGGTTCTATAAATATCAAGTAAATTTTCACAGTCCAGGAGTCCGTCCCGCAGGATGGTTCTGTGAGCGGTTGGCACGAATAAAGGAGACTGGCCGGCCGATTGCAAGCGTCCTACCTGAGGCAAAGCTACGAGAAATCCATCTATGATATAGTCCCGATAAGGATACGATGATCAGGAACACAATGCGGCCATGAATTGGCCTCGCTTGCTCGGCATGCTACAAGTTTACCAGCCGATCAAGGCTTCCGTTGTTTTCGAGGGGGGTATACACTCTCATGAAGAAGTCACTGTTTTCAGAAACTGCAAAAGTATGATAGCGAAAGGCTAGCCGTCCCGCCTCAGGATGCTGTATCACTTGGTCGCCTTCCGAATTTCCGGCTACCTCGTGCCGTTCCCACCCTGCCCGGAATTCCTCGCTCTGGTCATGCAGCTTGCTGATTAACTCTTGATACCACGGATCATTCAGGTGCCAGGCATAACGGTTTCGGAAGTGAGCCAGCAGCCGGGAGGAGACATGCTCCCAATTCACGATGCTTGCCTTATTGCGCTCCATCACGAAGACGCGCCAAAGTATATTTCGCTCGATCTCCGCCGATCCGTTCAACTCACCGCACAACGTACTCGTCATTTGGTTCCAGGCCGATATATTCCAGCGTTTGTCAATGACATAGGCGGGGTAGGTTCCCATCCTGTCGAGAATCGCTTGCAGGGCGGGAGGAGTGGATTCTTCCGCTGCTTTCGTCATCAAAGAAGGATTAGCCAGTATGAAGAGATAGTTGCGTTCGTCAGGGCTCAGTTTAAGTGTCCGCACCAAGCTCTCCAGTACTTGCTCGGACACTTGAATATCCCGTCCTTGCTCCAGCGCGGTATACCATGGTATGGAAATACCGGATAGACTAGCGACTTCTTCCCGTCTTAGACCGGGTGTGCGGCGGCGTGAAGCTCCGGCCTGCAGCCCCAGCTCCTGCGGGGATAAACGCTTGCGGCGGCTCTGGAGGAAGTCCGCCAGTTCTCTTCGTCTTCGGTCACTATTCATAACGATGATGCATCTCCCATCGTAATAGAATTTATAGCAGGATAGCGAATCATACGATAAGTACACAACTGTTTGCGTAATATAACTCCGATTATAATCGACTTGTCGGTGAGAACCTAACAAATTATTAGGGTAAGAAGGAGATTTTCATATGACCAAGTCGGAACAAAACGAACACAGTCGTACATGGGAAGATAAGCGGATTCTCCTCCTCGGAGGAACATCCGGAGTCGGTTTTGCAACAGCGGAAGCTGCTTCCAGGGGAGGAGCTTCCGTTGTCGTCGTATCCAGCCGTCAGGACCGGGTTGATGCTGCGATTTCTCGGCTGCCCCGAGGTACCGAAGGGTATGCGGTTGACTTGTCCGACGAGGAGCAGGTCCGTGCATTTTTTAAGCGAATCGGTGAATTTGATCATTTGGTGTTTACGGCTGGCGAGTCCTTGTCATTCGATACGATCGGTGAAATTGAGTTGGCCGCAGCGCGACAATTGTTTGACCTGCGCTACTGGGGAGCCTATATGGCTGCCAAATACGGCAGCGGGAACATCCGGCAGGGCGGTTCCATTACATTGACTTCCGGTACAGCTGGGATCAGGCCTTCAGCAGGATCGACGGTCCCGGCCAGCATATGCGGCGCTGTGGAGGTGCTGACCCGGGCCTTGGCGGTCGAGCTCGCACCTATCCGGGTCAATGTCGTGTGTCTGGGACTTATACGCACGGAGCTGTGGGATAACCTTCCTGAGGAGGGCCGGAACGCGCTGTATGAGAACCACGGTCTTCGCCTTCCGGCAGGCCGGGTAGGTGAACCGGAGGATGCGGCCGAAGCTTTTCTTTACTTGATGCGCGAGCAATACTCGACCGGACAGAGAATCGTTGTAGATGGAGGTTCTATCCTCGTGTAACCGGCTGCGCATAGATAGACATGAACAAGCGCCCGTTCCCAGCCTAAGCCGGGAGCGGGCGCTTGTTCATGTGACGGGGTCAGGTTCCGCAATAGGTCCGGTAAGGACGAGTGGAGCGCTCCTGGGGTGCGGCGTATTCCGCCTGCTCAGGCGTATGAGCGAAGGGGTCGGACAATACCTCGAGAAGGCGCTCCAAGACGCTGTAATCTTCGTTGGATTCTGCGGCCTCAAGGGCTTCTTCCACCCGGTGGTTTCGGGGGATGACGGCTGGATTGCTTCTCCGCATCAGCTGATGGGAGGCTTCCTTGCCTTCCTGCTGCTGGCCTAGTCTAGCCTGCCACTGCGCCTTCCAATCCGCAAATTCCTCGGTCTCGAAGAGGGTCGTCCCCTCGAGCCGGTCGAAGGTTAAGGCGAGGAAGGTATTGGTGTAGTCTGCCTCGTACTGCTGCATCAGCTTGAGCAGGTTCTCGATCAGGGCTTCATCCCCGGTCTCTTCATTGAAAATCCCCAGCTTAGCCCTCATGCCGGCGAGCCAATAACGCTGATAGGTAGTGGAGAAGCCGGCAAGTGCTTCTTCGGCCAGCTTGACGGCCTGCTCCTCATCCTCATGCAGCAAGGGCAACAGAGATTCGGCCAGCCGCGCCAGATTCCAGACGGCCATATGCGGTTGATTGCCGTAGGCATAGCGGCCTTGCCTATCGATGGAGCTGAACACTGTTGCCAGACTATAGACATCCATGAAGGCGCAAGGACCATAATCAATCGTTTCGCCGCTAAGGGTCATATTGTCGGTGTTCATGACCCCGTGGATAAAGCCGACCAGCTGCCACTTGGCGATCAGCTCGGATTGACGTTGGATGGCCCCCTGAAGCAGGAGCAGATAGCGGTTCGGCTCGGCGCCGGCTTCCGGATAATGCCTGTGCAGGGTATAATCCGCCAGAGCCTTGAGCTCCTCGGCAGTACCTTGACTGGCTGCGTACTGAAAGGTGCCGACGCGTATATGGCTGGCAGCCACGCGGGTGAGGATGGCGCCGGGAAGATGGGTTTCCCGGATGATTTCCTGACCGGTTGCCGTCACCGCCAGACTGCGGGTGGTCGGGATGCCGAGCGCATGCATGGCTTCACTGATGATGTATTCGCGCAGCATCGGTCCGAGCGCCGCACGTCCGTCGCCTTGGCGGGAGTAAGGGGTTCTGCCCGAGCCCTTGAGCTGGATATCGAATCTCTCACCCTGGGGCGTAAGCTGCTCGCCGAGGAGCAGGGCCCGTCCGTCTCCGAGGATGTTGAAGTACCCGAATTGATGCCCGGCATAGGCCTGGGCCAGCGGTGAAGCACCCTCGGGAACATGATTGCCGGCCAGGGCGGCTTCTCCTTCGCGGGTTTGCAGGGCCTCCGCATCCAGTCCCAGCGAGGCGGCCAGCCGTTTATTCAGGATGACCAGCTCCGGAGAGCGCACCGGGGCCGGGCTCTGATGGGTAAAGAAGATCTTCGGCAGACGAGCGTAACTATCATCAAGGTTCCAGCCTGGCTTCGGGGTTGCAGAGTTCGGTGTCATCAGTTTCTCCTTTGCATGAGACAAAATCATAGGCATTCACGTAGTTTTTGCTTCTATCTAATCATTATACTCTTTCTAAGCTTGCTGAGGCTAATCGGTTTGTGCGACGAATAGGCAGACCGGGAGGCCGGTCTGCCTGCAAGTGCAACTTGTAACTGAGAAATCTGCAGCTGCAAGCTGCAGGCGGGGAGTCTTATGTGCCGGGAATTATCGGCCGCCCTGAGCGGGGGTGCCGTATGGATAGGTGTACTGAAGCTCTTCGTCAAAGGTGATGTAATCCAGGTTGACCATCAGCAATAAATACCGCATGCCTGTTTTGGGGTCGCTGATGATGATGTGGTCGCGTCCCGCGGCCTCGATGCGGCCTCTGAAGATTTTGGCGTTCCATTCGGAGTTGTTCTCATACGTCATATAAAGCGTGGCTACCTTGCCAAGATTAAGGCGCAGAATGTTCTCGATGAAGGATTGCTCGATCGGCAGCAAGCCTGGCGTGGCAGGGGCAGCCGGGGCGGCTTGCTGAGCGACGACGGTACCGTAAGGCGTGATGGGTGAGCCGCTTGGCACCTGCGGCGGAATCTGGGTGGCGGGACTGACCTGTTGTTGCGGATAAGACGGGTACCCGTAAGGGGTGGCATTCGGCTTGTAAGGCTGATTGTACATGAGCAGTTAAAGCCTCCTTTACATAATCGGATTACAGCTCAATACGTGTTGTACACCTGTGGGCAATCTTCGGTGGTCGGCGAGAAGAAGCAATGCAGCTTGTAACGGCCTATATTCGGCTGATTGTACCACTGATCGGGGCAATCGCTGTTAGGCCGGAAATACCAGAATCCGAACGCAGTCGGTTGACGCCGACATGGTCGGCCATCAGCATGCCGGGCTCGCCTTCGCTCTCCGCCTCGGCGCGAAGCAATCTTGCGAGAAGCCTGGTGTCATTGGCATTCGTTTTAATGACTGCCTTTCTTGCTGTCACTTCCTTTTCATGGACCTAGCGCCCATGGGCTTTTGCACACCATTTATTGTATGACGGGTAGGCGGGATTATTGCCGGGGGGTGGTTGTACTTTTTATCGGGAGCGGGGAAGAGGCGTCTGAAATGGGGAAGTAAGCCAAAGAACCGCAAGCTATAGGCCTGCGGTTCTTACCGGGAAGATGCCGGTAGAAGTTTAAAAGTTGAAATTGTCCGGATCAGGGCCGAACCGTTTGTCCTCATTCAGGGCATCCAGACGGGCTAGATCCTCATCCGACAAATTGAAGTCGAAGATATCGGCATTCTCTTGAATCCGGTGGGCTTGGATCGATTTCGGGATAATCACGATGCCTTGCTGGAGATCCCAGCGAAGCACGATCTGGGCCGGAGATTTGCCGTACTTGGCTGCCAGCTCCGCCAGCAGCGGAAGGTCGAGATGCCCTTGCATGAGCGGGCTCCAGGCTTCCAGCCGGATATTATGGGCGCGGGAGTACTCGCGCAGCTCTCTTTGCTGCAGCAAGGGGTGAAGCTCGACCTGGTTGACCGTCGGCACGACACCGCTGTCCTCAATGATATCCTTGAGGTGGTGGATGTGGAAATTGCTCACACCGATCGCACGAACTAGACCTTCGTTATACAGCTTGATCAGCGCTTTCCAGGTTTCTTTGTACTTATCCTTCACCGGCCAGTGGATCAGGTAAAGGTCTATGGTGTCGACGAGCAGTTTCTTACGGCTTTCCTCGAACGCGCGGAGCGTCTGGTCGAAGCCTTGATCGGCATTCCAGACCTTCGTCGTAATGAACAATTGGTCGCGGGGGACGCCGCTCGCCTGGATGGCTTGTCCAACCCCGGCTTCATTACCATATATAGCAGCAGTGTCGATAGAACGATAGCCTGACTTGAGAGCGTCGGTTACGGCTTGAACGACCTCGTCTCCTTCCTTGGTTTGCCATACGCCGAGCCCGAGCCATGGCATACGGACGCCGTTGTGAAGCGTGACTGTGTCCTGGATTTGTGTAATGGATGTCATGAGATGACAGCTCCCTTCTCCATATCGATTATTCCTAGCGATTTGCTTGCTTTTCCATCATAACACAAGTTGCCGACAACCTCCAAAATGAAGCGAGTTACGGCAATAAACGTGAAAAAAAACCTGGCGGGGAGCCTGGTTCTTTCTCTTGAAGTAAGTTGCTTGAGTCTCGGTTAGACGGCCAGGTGCTTGCGCATCATGTCTCCGTTCAAGGTGCCGGAATTGCCCTCCGCCACGACGGTGCCCTTATCCAGCACATAGAAGTAATCCGCTATGCTGGTGGCGAAAGCCAGGCTTTGCTCGACGAGCAGCACGGAGGTGGTCCTTGCTGCCTTAACGGACTCGATGACCCGCTCGATATCCATGACAATCGACGGCTGGATACCTTCCATCGGCTCATCCAGCACGAGCAGCTGGGGCCTCGAGATGAGCGCTCGGCCGATGGCGAGCTGCTGCTGCTGGCCTCCGCTCAGTTCACCGCCCTTGCGGTGCAGCATGTCGCGCAGCACCGGGAATTGCTCGAAGATCGAGGCTGGAATGCCGTCCTTGCGTATGTCGGGGGAGGCCGCTTCCAGGCCGAGCAGCAGATTGGCTTCCACCGTTAATTGCGGGAAGATGTCCCGGCCCTGCGGCACGTAGCCGATACCGGACTTGGCCCGGACTGCGGGGGCGGATCTCGTCAGATCGCGGCCGTTGTAGAGGATGCGTCCCGAGCGGGGCTTGATCAGCCCCATCACCGTGCGGAGCAGGGTTGTCTTGCCCACGCCATTGCGGCCCATGAGGCACACGACCTGCCCGGGCGGAATGTGCAGGGAGGCGCGCCGTACGACCATGCTTTCCCCGTAGCCTGATTCCAGCGCTTCTACCCATAAGCCTGTGCCAGAATTAGTCGTCATGTCTCTCCGTCCTCCTTCCCAGGTATACCTGTGCGACCTGATCGTCCGCTTGAATCTCTTCCATCGTCCCTTCCCGCAGCACGCTTCCCTCATGCATGACGGTCACGATGCTGGCAAATTGCTTCACGAACTCCATGTCATGCTCCACGACAATGACCGTCTGTGTTTGCCCGATCCGCACAAGCAGCTCGCCGGTTTTCTCTGTCTCGCTGTCGGTCATCCCGGCGGCTGGCTCATCGAGCAGGAGCAGCTCCGGCTCCTGACTAAGCAGCATGCCGATCTCGAGCCATTGCTTCTCCCCGTGGGAGAGCGCTCCGGCTTGGAGACCGGACTTGTGCGCCAGCCCGACCGTCTCCAGATGCCCGATTGCCCGCTCCCGTTGTCCGGCGGCTGTTGCTGCGAGCAGGGTGCGAAGCAGCCCGCGCTGCGCCTTCAAGGCGAGCAGCATGTTGTCGAGCACGGACAAGGTTGCGAAGATGGAGGGAGACTGGAACTTCCGCCCGATACCGAGCTGCGCGATCTGATGCTCCTGGAATTTCGCCAGATCCCAGTTGTCCTTGAAACGGACGGTTCCGGATGAAGGCTTTGTTTTCCCGCACAGCACGTCGAGCAGGGTGGTTTTGCCGGCGCCGTTCGGGCCGATCAGGAAGCGGAGCTCCCCGGGGGCGAGTGAGAAGTTCAAGCCGCGGATCGCCTTGAAGTCTCCGAAGCGGACCTCGAGCTGCTCCACCCGGATGATGGGGCCTGCGGTTGCTTGACGGGGCATGGCCTCGGCTGAATGCATCGCTGGTTCCTCCGTTTCGGTTAGGATTGTTCAGGCCCCGGCTCTGCGAGGCCGGAAGAGGCCAGGGCAGCAGCCGGACGCACCGGCTGCCGGCGATTGCCGCGCTGCACCCGGTAACGCTGGATCCAGCCGGATAGAGCTCCGGCGATTCCTTGTGGCAGCAGCATCGTGGCGATGATGAACAGGGCGCCGATGACGATTGGCCACCATTCTGGATAGGCCTCGCTCAGCGTCGTTTTGGCGGTATTCGTCAGCAAGGCACCGATGACGGCGCCGAACAGGGTGCCCCGGCCACCGATAGCTACCCATAGCACCATTTCAATAGAAGGAACGATGCCCATCTGCGCAGGCGAGATGATGCCTTCTTGGAGCACGAAGAGGATGCCTGCGATTCCGGCGAGCGCTGCAGACACGCAGTAAATAAACAATTTGTACGTGACCGGATTGTAGCCTAGGAAGCGGACGCGGTTCTCAGCATCGCGGATGGCGATCAGGATATTGCCGAGCTTGCCGGAAGCCAGCTTCAGCGAGGCCAGCAGCACGAGCCCCAGGATCAGCACAGTCGCGATATACAGCATTCGCTTGACCACAGGGTCGCTCAGCGAGAAGCCCAGGAAGGTGCTGAAGTTGGTCAAGCCGTTGGTTCCGCCCGTATAGCCCTGCTGCCCGACGAACAGGGTGACGGCGATGATCACCGTAGCCTGGGTGAGGATGGAGAAGAATGAGCCCCGGATGCGGTTGCGGAACGTGAAGTACCCAATGAGCAGGGCGGCCAGCACCGGGATGGCGATAGCCAGCAGGACGGCGAGCCCGGCGGAATGGAAGGGCACCCAGAACCAGGGTAGCGTCTCAACGCCGCTCCAGGACATGAAGTCCGGCAGCTCCCCGCCGGAGGCGGCCAGCTTGAGATGCATGGCCATGGCATAGGCGCCGAGGCCGAAGAATACGCCGTGACCCAGGCTTAAGATGCCGGTATAGCCCC
This sequence comes from Paenibacillus filicis, assembly GCF_038070315.1. Classification (NCBI taxonomy): domain Bacteria; kingdom Bacillati; phylum Bacillota; class Bacilli; order Caryophanales; family Paenibacillaceae; genus Paenibacillus; species Paenibacillus filicis. Next base: position 260,610 of record NZ_JBBPCC010000010.1, read on the forward strand.
AGATCAGATCGAGGCCGATCGCGAGGATCGCGAAGGCGAGGAATTTGCCGAGCAGGCCAAGCCGGAACTCGGATAGCAGCAAGGGAGCTGCTAGCAGCGCAATTAACAGAATGGCGGTGAGGACGAGCTTGTATTTGCCGCCGATACTTAGCATGCCGTACATATAGGCAGCACTCCTTCGCTAGTTAATCGAGAGCTCTGGACTTGGTCGTCACAAGTCCCGATGGTCTCCATTGCAGGAACGCGATGATCAGCGTGAAGACGATCACCTTCCCGATCGTTGCACTCGTGCCATACTCGATGACCGTACCCGCTGCGCCGATGCCGAGGGCGCCGAACACGGTCCCGGCCAGCTTGCCGATTCCGCCGAGCACGACGACCATGAACGCATCCACGATGTAATAGGTGCCGATCGACGGCCCGATCGGGCCGATCAGCGTCAAGGCACAGCCTGCCACGCCTGCAAGCCCGGAGCCCAGCGAGAAGGCGACGGTATCGACACGCTGGGTGGAGATGCCGAGGCAGGAGGCCATCTGCCGGTTCTGCATGACCGCCTGGATGTTGCGTCCGCTGCGCGTGCGGTAGATGAACAGGAACACCGCCAGAATACACAGGCAGGCCAGCCCGATAATAAACAAGCGCTTGTAGGGCAGGATTAGATCGGGGGCAAGCGCGAGCCCCCCGTCCAGCCAGGCGGGAGCTTTCACGGCGACGTTCGGTGCGCCGAAGATCGTTCTTGCGAGCTGCTGCAGCACGAGGCTGACGCCCCAGGTAGCGAGCAGGCTGTCGAGCGGGCGGCCGTACAGGAAGCGGATCAGCAGGATCTCCATCAGCCAGCCGACGGCTCCTGCGAGCAGGAAGGCGAGCAGCAGCGAGGCGGCAAAGTAATAGCCGAAGGCATCCGCCGGAAGATAGGCTTGAAAGGCCCGTTGAATCATGAAGGTGGTGTAGGCGCCGATCATAATAAACTCGCCGTGCGCCATGTTAATAACGTTCATCAAACCGAACGTGATGGCGAGACCGAGTGCAATCAGCAGCAGCACCGAGCTAAGGGAGAGGCCGTTGAAGACTTGCAGCCATAGAATGCTCAATACACATCGCCTCCTAACGGAAAATGAGTGCGTAGACATGCGGACGCCTATTTCTTGGTGACCTCCGCGCCCCACGGGTAGGTCTTGAGGAACGGATCGGGCTTAACGGGCTGCCCGGAATTCCAGACTTCCTTGAACTGGCCGTCTGCCTGCACCTGACCGATGCGGACGGTCTTAAATACATGCTGGTTGTCGCCGTCAATCGTTACTTTGCCGCCAGGCGCGTTGAACTCGATGCCTTTGGCAGCGGCCTTCACTTTCTCAACATCCAAGGCACCCGCTTTCTTGACAGCTTCAGCCCACAGGTAAACCCCAAAGTACCCGGCCTCGATCGGATCGTCCGTGACACGGTCTTTGCCGTACTTGGCTTTGTAGGCGGCGACGAATTTGCTGTTCTCCGGCGTAGCGGTCGTCTGGTAATAGTTCCAGGCCGCATAATGACCCTCCAGTACAGAAGCTCCGATGCCCCGGATTTCCTCCTCGGCTACGCTGACGGACAGTGTCGTCAGATCGCTGGCGCTGATGCCGGCATCTTTAAGCTGCTTGAAGAAGGCTACATTGCTGTCACCGTTCAGCGTATTGAACACGACGTCAGGCTTCTCTTTCTTGATCTTGCTGATGATGGTGTTGTAGTCGGTATGCCCGAGAGGCGTGTATTCTTCGGCGATCAGCGTTCCGCCTTCGGCTTTGAGCTGTTCCTTGATGATTTTGTTAGCGGTGCGCGGGAAGACGTAGTCGGAGCCGAGGAGGAAAAATTTCTTGCCCTTGTTCTGCAGCAGCCAGGAGACGGCCGGAACGATCTGCTGGTTGGTGGTGGCGCCGGTGTAGAAGATATTGGGGGAAGATTCCAAACCTTCGTATTGGACCGGATAGAAGAACAGACCTTTATTCTGCTCGACGACAGGCAGGACGGCCTTACGGCTTGCCGAGGTCCAGCCTCCGAAGATGACTGCGGCCTTATCCTTCTGCAGCAGCTTCTTCGTCTTCTCTGCGAAGGTCGGCCAATCCGAAGCGCCATCCTCGATGATGGGCTTGAGCTGCTTGCCGAGCACGCCGCCCGCCTGATTGATCTCCTCGATCGCCATCAGGGTAGCGTCCTTCACGGATACTTCGCTGATAGACATAGTCCCGGTAAGGGAATGGAGGACGCCCACCGGTATGGTATCGCCGGCTCCAGCCTCGGGTTTCGCGCCAGTTCCAGCCGAGCTCTCTGCCGTCGTCGGGGCTGCAGGCGGATTGGCGCATCCGGCGAGCATCATGGCGAGGGTAAGCGTACCTGCCATCCATTTGGAAAGATGATGTTTACTTGTTGTCATCCGACCACTCCCTTTTCTTTGTATCGTTCGGGTATCTTGCTGGATTCATCATATTTGGGTAATTATGTAATGTCAATATACATCACTTAAAATAGTCTTATTTAACTAAAAATATTAAAAACATAACATTTAGTTTACATTAATATTGTGTTTTTGCTGTAAAATGATTATTTTTGGAGGTTGTTTCACTTTAGTGAAATAATAAATGTCATTAAGTATAACATAAAATGTTTACAAAATGACCAAACCCGAATACAATGAACGATATCTAGCATCAATATTCGTGTTTGGGGGGGATGCTTGTGTACTTGACGGAGAGGGAAAAAGAAAAGCTGCTGGTTACGGTGGTTGCCGATATTGCCAGGCGCAGGATGCAGAGGGGATTGAAGCTGAATTATCCCGAATGCGTCGCGCTGATCACCTCGGAGATTATGGAGGGGGCCAGGGACGGGAGAACGGTCACGGAGCTGATGGAGACGGGGGCCGCTGTGCTGAATGCAGACCAGGTGATGCCTGGTGTGCCTGAGATGATCCCGGAGGTGCAGGTCGAGGCGACCTTCCCCGATGGAACGAAGCTGGTGACTGTCCATCACCCGATTCGCTATTGAAGCTTTGAGCGGACGGCTGCACATACTGTATATCGCCGATCAGGAGGGATGCCGGGATGATACCGGGAGAATACCGTATCAAGGAAGGTGCCATCGAACTGAGCGCAGGCCGATCTACCCATGTATTGATTGTCATAAATATCGGCGACCGTCCGATTCAGGTCGGTTCGCATGTTCATTTTTTTGAAGTCAACCGGGCCCTCCGGTTTGAGCGGGCTGAAGCCTATGGCATGCGTCTCGACATTCCAGCTGGGACGGCCGTGCGTTTCGAGCCTGGCGAGGAGAAGGAAATTACGCTCATCGAGCTGGGAGGAGACCGGTTGTCCTTCGGACTGAATGGGCTTAGCCGGGGCCAGGCAGTCCGAGGGCCATTGCCTGAACCGGTACGCACCAGACTTATGGAGTGGGAGGAGGGGGAGTAGATGGCCCGGATGGACCGAAGCTCTTATGCGCTGATGTTCGGTCCGACGACGGGGGATGCGATCCGTCTGGCGGATACCGACCTGTGGGCGGAGATTGAGCGGGATTATACCTGCTACGGTGACGAATGCAAATTCGGCGGCGGCAAGACGATCCGCGACGGCATGGGCCAGTCCTCCCGCCATACCCGGGATCAGGGTGTGCTGGATACGGTGATTACAAATGCGGTGGTGATTGATGCTGGCGGCATCTTCAAGGCCGATATCGGGATCAAGGATGGGGTCATCATCGGCATCGGCAAGGCAGGGAACCCGGATATTATGGATCGTGTCTCTCCGGATATGATCATAGGTGCCTCTACGGAAGTCATCGCAGGCGAGGGAAAGCTGATTACGGCGGGCGGGATCGATACGCATATTCATTATATATGCCCGCAGCAGATCGAGACGGCATTGTCCTCAGGCGTCACGACGATGATCGGCGGAGGTACCGGCCCAGCTGCGGGAACGAAAGCGACCACCTGCACTCCGGGCGCATGGCATATTCACCGGATGCTGGAGGCCGCAGAGGCGTTTCCGATGAATCTAGGGTTCACCGGCAAGGGCAATGCATCCTTCCCAGAGCCTCTGATCGAGCAGGTGGAGGCCGGTGCTATCGGTCTGAAGCTGCATGAGGATTGGGGAACGACGCCTGCGGCGATCGATACCTGCCTGGCCGTCGCCGATCTGTTGGATATTCAGGTAGCGATTCATACGGATACGCTCAATGAAGCGGGTTTTGTCGAAGATACGATCCGGGCTATCGGCGGCCGGACGATCCATACGTACCATACGGAGGGCGCCGGAGGAGGGCATGCGCCTGATATTATCCGTATCGCGTCGGAGCTGAACGTGCTTCCTTCTTCGACGAATCCGACGAGGCCGTACACGGTGAATACAGTGGAAGAGCATCTCGATATGCTGATGGTCTGCCACCATCTGGACAGCCGTATTCCCGAGGATGTGGCGTTTGCAGATTCGCGGATCCGTCCCGAGACTATCGCGGCGGAGGATATCCTCCACGATCTGGGCGTGTTCAGCATGATCAGCTCGGATTCTCAGGCGATGGGACGCGTCGGCGAGGTCATCATCCGTACCTGGCAGACGGCGGATAAGATGAAGAAACAGCGGGGAAGGCTGGAGGACCCGGACGGCCTGGAGGATGAGGCGGTAGGCGCACTGGCAGAAGGGGCCAGCCCCAGTCTGGCGGACGGCCCGGGAGCAGGCCCGGATATGGAAGTTCCCAGCGACGATAATTTCCGGATTAAGCGATATATCGCCAAGTATACGATCAATCCCGCGATTACACACGGCATCTCCCATCTGGTCGGCTCTGTAGAGGTCGGCAAGCTGGCTGATCTGGTCGTCTGGAGCCCTGCGTTTTTCGGCGTTAAGCCGGACATGGTGATCAAAGGAGGCTTGATCGTCTTCGCCCAGATGGGCGATCCGAACGCCTCGATCCCGACCCCTCAGCCGATGATGGGCCGTCCGATGTTCGGGGCTTACGGGCTGGCGCTCCGTCACAGCCTGACCTTCGTCTCACAGAGCGCATTCGATGCGGGCGTGCATCATCAGCTCGGCCTGCGCAAGCGAGTTGAACCCGTCAAGCATTGCCGGGGCGTTACCAAGAAGGACATGGTGCATAACGGGGAGACGCCTCATATCGAGGTGAACCCGGAAACGTATGAGGTTAAGGTAGACGGTGTGCCGGCTGTCTGTGAGCCGGCAAGGGAGCTGCCGATGGCGCAGAGGTATTTTCTATTCTAACGGCTCGCTGCGGTACGAAGGGAGGGGAGGCGGACGGTTGAATGCAGATTTTCAACAGAGCTGGCTCGCATACACGCAGTTTCTCGACTCGGCGCTGCCGATCGGGGGGTTCTCCCACTCCTTCGGCCTGGAGACGCTTGTGCAGGAAGGAATTGTCCAGACACCATCCGAGCTGAAGCTGTACCTGGAGACGATGCTGCGCTTCAATTGGTCTACACTGGATGCACTCGCCGTCAAGGCTGTGTATGTGTATGCCCCTGCAGGCGAATGGGAGCGACTGTGGCAGGTAGACCGGATGCAGCATGTTCAGCGGTCGGCAGCCGAGACCAGGGAAGGTGTTGCCAAGATGGGACGCAGGCTGCATAAGCTGGCTTGCTCGATGTATCCGGAGCTGAGCTGGGAGCCGTTGACGCAGGCGATGAACGACCGCCGCTGCATCGGCACGCATCCGCTGCTTCACGGATGGGTTGTCTGGCAGCTCGGGGTCCCGCTCACAGCTGCTGCCGAGGGATATCTGTACCAGTGTGTGCTGACGGGCGTCAATAGCGGGCTAAGACTGATGTCTCTCGGTCAAACGGAGGGGCAGCGCCTGATCGCTTCTCTGCTGCCGGCCATCCGGCATGCCTGGTCGCTCGCGGAAGCGCTGGACCCGCTGGAGGACGGCATGTCCAGCACGCCGCAGGCAGATCTGGCGATGATGCGGCATGAAACGCTCTATTCCCGGTTGTTTATGTCCTGAATGATCCAGAAGGTTTACATTTAAGGAGCCATTCCTGTAATGAATTAATTTAAGGTTTGAATGAAAAAAGCGCCAACTGTATACTGGGAAACGTTCCGTCCAAAGAACAATTCCAGCACAGGAGGCACTCAACATGAAGTATAAACAATC